>JBFGQG010000125.1:0-8502 GCA_041564295.1 Anaerolineales bacterium
ATTCTTGGCACCAGGTCATCCAGGCTCGCCAGAATTTCATGCATCGATTTGCCTGCATTCGCCAGACGGGCGGCAGTTTCTACTTGAAATCCGGTTCCCAGGCTGAGTTGACCGGAATCGCGCACGGTTACGGGGATCTGATCAAATTCGCGAGCGGCGGATTGTGCCACGCCTACTGTCCCACTCAAACTCTTTGATATATGGATGGAAAGGATCTCATCAGCGCCGCTGGAAGCAAGTTCTTCAAAAACCTGCGTAAAAGCATTTAACCCGGGTACGCCAGTTGTTGGATGGACAGCATAATCAGGCAGATGCGTATAGAAATCCTGTCTGGTGATTTCTACGCCATCCAGATATCCTCTATCCATCAGATTAATAAACAGTGGAACAACCGTGATCCCCAGGTCTTCAATGACTTTTTTCGGTAAATCACAGGTTGAGTCTGTCACAATCTTCACAGTCATAAGAAGTTCTCTGCGTGAATCTCAGTCGGGGTGAAGAAACTACGACCACGGACGAGTGTAAAAAAGCACTGGCAATCCTGTCATCGTTGGCCGGCTGCGCAGTGTTCGCCAGAGCGTTGGCGATTCCATAAAATACCCACACTATCTAGTGTATAGGCGAAATCCTTTTAACGCCAAAGCATCCGCAAACCAATTTCGGGCGCGATCGACAGTGTACTCACTGCCCAGGATTTTGATGGCCTGCCCCTGGATATGCTCACCTTTTTTCAGAATCTCCCTCCCCGCTAAGGAATTTCACTCTCTTCCGCATTGGCAGTAATTCCGGCCTTCTGGTGGCGAGTGTCCTTGGCCAGAAAAAGTTCCATTACAATGTCTCAGGGGCTGCAGCCATCCCAGGTAACTGGATGGGGTCTCTCGAATGGCAGGTAAGATGCAGGTCACATCCCGGGCCCGCAAAATTTTAAAGACGAGTTTGCATACAGGAAGCGAAGTGTATTGAAAATAAACGGAAAAGGCGAGATGGAGCCATGGCTGCTCGTTGGCATATAGAAGCTGTGGATGGAGCCTGTCTTGCTAATGCAAAAAGGCGCGTTTCGTCCAGGAAGTATTATTTTTACACCTCAAAGGCACGTGGAGACCTATTATGAAAGTCGTTATTCTAACCATCGGGGGTTGGGGAGATACACTTCCCTTCATCGCACTTGGGAAAGGACTTCAATCCGCCGGACATGATGTGAAGGTCGCAGCAGTACCTGATTTTTCGGCGCTTGTGAAGGAACACGGTCTAGATTACGCTCCGGTCAACGTTGATATCCGGGCGTTGCTTAGCGGGGACCTGGGCCAGGCGATCATGAAAAATTACAATATCGTAAAAGGTATCCGTTTTTTTGTGAAAACCGGGTCTGAAATGATCGCCCAGGCTTTTGAAGATTTCTGGCTGGCAAGCCAGGGCACAGACGCCGTTTTATATGGGACGGCAGCATTTATTGGGTCCGCGCTGGGTGAGGAAATGCGCGTGCCTGCCATGGCATTGGATCTTTATCCTATATATCCTACAAAAGAATTTCCAAATTTCGCGATGGGTCTGCCTGACCTGGGAAGCTACCTGAACCGGTTTACTTACCATGCCTGGGAGATGTTGATGTGGTTGATGTTTACCGGTCCCTTGAACCGTCTTTACAGGGAAAAGCTGGACCTTCCTCGGGCGCCCTTTGGCGGAATCGTCCGGCAAGCACGCTTAAAAAAGACGCCTGTATTGAGCGGTTACAGCCCAACCGTGCTCCCGCAGCCGACAGATTGGCCGTCCCATGTCCGGGCAACAGGTTACTGGTTCCTGGATGCACCCGCAGGTTGGACACCGCCCAAAGACCTGGTTCGTTTTCTCCAGTCTGGACCTCCGCCGATTTATATCGGGTTTGGCAGCATGGCAAACAAGAACGCACAGCAAATTAGTGCCCAGGTATTGGAGGCGTTAGAGAAGACCGGCCAAAGGGGGATCCTTTTCCGTGGTTGGGGAGGCCTGTCACCTGTTGACGTTCCGGATACTGTCTGCCTGATTGATCCTGTGCCGCATAGCTGGTTGTTCCCACAGGTAGCTGCAGTCGTACATCATGGTGGTGTAGGGACCACAGCCGCAGGATTGCGGGCCGGCGTCCCATCCATCATCGTCCCACACATCGTGGATCAATTCTTTTGGGGGAAACATGTAGCGAAGCTAGGCGTGGGGGTAGACCCCATCCCGCGCAAGAACTTTTCAAGTGAAAAGCTGGCGGCTGCGGTGGAACGCGCCGTGTCAGATACTGCATTACAGCAGCGGGCCAGGGATCTGGGCAAGAAAATCAGGGCGGAGGATGGGATTCAACGTGCGGTCGAATTATTTGAACAATGGGTGGGCCGGCTGGCTGAAAATTAGTTCGCAGAAAAAGTTGAATTATCGATCGATGTCACGTATGATTAACGAGAGGACATGATCGCAATCCAGCCGGAATGCGATTCAGGAGAAAATGTTGACAGCGGGGAAACCTGTATCCTTTGTCCGCGGCTTTATCGTATCCATTGGTCTTGTCCAGATGAGCAGGACGCCCGGCGAAGCTGGGGCGAACCTTCGATTCCAGGCTGCTGAGAGTGCAGAGCAGCTGAGTCGCCACAATTTAACTTCAGGAGGATTAACCATGGGCACCTATCTTTTATTCGGAACGTATTCAGCAAAGTCGGTCAAAGATATCAGTGCAGCTCGAACGGACGCCGCCACGAAAGTGATCCAGGACCACGGTGGGACCTATCACTCCGGTTACGCGCTGCTCGGTGAAAAGGACCTGGTCCTTATCGTAGATTTACCCGACACCGAGCGGGCCATGCAGACTTCGATCGCGCTGACCAAACTGCTGGGTATTTCGTTCAGCTCCATGCCGGCGGTCAGCATCGCCGATTTCGACAGGTTGATGGGCTGAAGGTTGCCCTGACGCTGAAAAATCTGGCTGCCCTGGCAGGATAACCATTCCCCGGTAACGGTTATTTCCCATTCCATTTGCACAACTGGCGCAGATGTGCAGTCTTTGCGCGCCTGCTGGCTCGATGATCTCGCTGGGAGATATGTTTTTGAATAGGTCCGAGGTTTGCCGGTTAGGGGGTCGCCGGTCCTCTTTCAAAGTGCATTAGACTCGGCGCAGGCAGTTAGACCGGGGTGTCACATTCTCGCCGCTGGCATTCACTCCTTCCATAAGCGCCAACCGAGCCAGGCCAGCCCGACGCCAAACAAAACGCCGGGAATGCCCAGACCCGCGATGCGGGATACCAATCCCAGGACTGCACCTGCGATCAACAGCCACAGCGGTGCTGCCGGAAATACTTTCGATTTCAGGGAAACCGCCCCGAACAACACCCACCCGAGCGTGAAGAGTACGAAGGTCGAAATAAACCCGGCCGCAACAGATTGGGGCGGGGCCTCGGCCACCTGGTCCAGGAACCCCGGTGCAGCTGTTGCCAGGGCGGGGACGATGAACGCGCCTCCCCAAAGGAAGCCGATATTCATCACCATTCCCAGGGAAGCGATTGCGAACGCCGCCAGTCCCCACCGGCCGGTTTCTTCTACCTGGCGGGCGTATAAACCGGTGAGTCCCAGCAGCCCGAGAAACGCAGCGAGGATGCTCAAGTCGAGCAAGATGAGCCAGGTCGTGGTTGCTGCCGAGACTTTCTCGGGCTGGTCGCCGAAGAAGGCGATAAATGCGATATCCAGCAGGATCAGCAGCAGGCCGCTGACAATAGCTGCTAATCCGGACAATTGAAGTAAACGTGTTTTCGTCATTTCGGCTCTCCTTGAACGCGCGTCTATATCAACGGATGTCGATCCCGAAGCCAGAGGGAGCGACCACTGTCATGATGTCCTGAACTGGATTAAGAATTCAAAAAACAGGATTTCTATAAGGCCTTATTTAATTTATCGCCGAATACCGGCGGATCGCTTTTCGCGATGTTGAAATTCTCTGCACCATGCCATGCCAGGAAATCACGCATGGCGGCGGCGACTCCGGCGACCAGTTCCTCGTCCGGTTCGACGCCCGGCTCGAGGTAGAGCGCGTTCAGGTGCAGCACGCCCGATTTGCGGTCCAGCTTCGGATCGAATCGTCCCACCAGCCGATCTTTATGCAGGATAGGGAAGCAGAAGTAGCCGTACACCCGCTCCGCAGCAGGCTTGTAGCTTTCGAGCAGCTGGTTGAAGCCCCACAGCTTCCGGTCCCGGTTGTGTGCCCAGAACAGGGAGTCGAAGGGGGCGATGAAAGTCGTGCGTACTGACTCGAGCGCTCCGTCTGCAGCGCGCTGGAGCAGCGCCAGGTTGTCGCGATGCACCGCCCACTTTTGGACCCCTGCGGTTGTCTCCCCCCGAATCTCGACCACCAATCCATCTTCGATGAGCGCTTTAACGAGCGTTTGGGCAGGGGTTGCCCGCATATACGCGTAAAGGGTGAGGTGCCGCGGCTCGAACACGCCGAGGGCTTGCGCCGCCTGCTCCAGGCAGAAGCGTCGGCCTTCATCCGGATCGATAGGGGTGGTATCGACCCAGGACGGCAGCACGCGCTCTTTGAGATCGTACACGCGCTGGAAATTCACCCGCTCAGTTACCATCAGGTCGCCCCAGGCGAACAGCGCCTCCAGCGCTCTCTTGGGCGGCTTCCAGTCGTACCAATCGCCCCGCGGGGGACCCTCGTACTCGATATCCCCCACACGCAGCGCGCCTTCCGAGCGAATGCGCTCCAGTATTCTTGCGACCAGCTCGCCGTTGCCCGGTTTTTTTTGCCATGCCTCAAAGCCGGGGTTGAAGCTGACTTTTTCGTCCGTCCGCCAGCGGTGGAAGCGATAATGCTCCAGCGGGATGATGCTGGCGGCGTGGCCCCAGCCTTCATAGAGAGTACGCAGCCCGTCCGTATAGATCAGCTTGTTGAAGTCATCGATATCATAGGAGCCGAACCGCGCCCAAAGGGTGACATAGTGGGCGCGCTGGACCACGTTCAGCGTATCGATCTGCACGTAGCCGAGAGCCTTCACCATATCAGTGATCGCTGCTGGGGTAGGTGCAGGCGCGGCGCCATTCGGCGCAGTCAGTTGCTGGGTGTGCAGCACGAGCGAGCGGAGTGCGGAGAGCGGGTAGGCGATGCTGGCAGCTTTTTTCTCCATGAATAGGCTTTGTAATGATGCTAACGAATATGGGAATCGGAAAGAATCGTATCAGAAAACCGAAGTTTTAGCACCGATCGGCCGAGAATCCGCAGAGCGAGCTATTCTAGTTGCTGATCGATTTTCTCCTTGATTGCCTGGATGACGATGGGGTCGTCGTTCCAGGCTCCCAGGTTGATCACCGGGAAGCCTGCTGGAAAATCTGCCTGGTAGACAAGTTCTGGAATATCGTACTGGCTGTGCATGGCATCAGCACTCATGGCAGCGGAGAAGAACAATAGTTTTTCAATCCCGTTTGACAGGAACTCTTCCACTTTTTCAGCGGGCTTTGGCTGCTTGAACGACATCCACGCCAGGCTGATGTTTTCAGGACGGTAGCCATTGGCAATCAGCAGGTCCATTACGTCTTCGCGAAAGCTCATTTCCTGGGATGTTTCCGTGGGCCACTCTGCATCCCACTCGTCCGGCTGACCGTGACCCACCAGAAGGATGCCGACTTTTGATTTATCGGTCTTGCCGATATGGGCGTTGGAGCGAGAGACAAACATGCTTTTCAACGTCTCTGAGTCATACAGCGGACCCGTGTATCGCACGGGGATACCAAATGTTTCCTCTATGTTCAGGTCTTCAATCTGGTGTTCTCCCTCGGCCGTGTGGTTGGAAATCGTCAGGAAGATCTCGCTGACAATGATTCTGCTGGCGCCTTCGTTCAGCGCCTGGATTGCGGCGGCATCCGGCCGCGGTTCATCATCCAGGAAAGAGAGATAAAACCTGGTGCTGGTATCCCCCTCGGCGCGGTAGGCTTCCTCCAGGCTGGCAAGCATCTGGTAGTGCATGCCGCGGTGTTCGCTTTTGCCCACTTCGAGGTAGCTATTGCGCAGTGCATTGAAGAAGAATGGCCGGGCGAGCATGGGGATAAAGGCAATTCCTTGTTCGTCGAACTCGTTAAACTGGTTGATCCAGCCGATCGGGTTGTAAGTTTCCGGCTCGCCGTGCGTGAAGTAAACGACCGCAGTGTGACCCAGACCAGGGTCACCAGGCTGTCGAGTCAATTCGGGCACATGCCGCGTGTCCCCGCGCTGGAGTATGATGGTCGTCATCAGAAGATGACCGCTGAGATAGCCTGCAATTGAGACCAGGATGGCGAATACACGCGCCCGCCGCTTGAATCGCGTGCCCAGGAAAACGATCAAGAGAAAAAGCACCAAGCTGCTCGCAAAAAGATATACGCTCATCTGGAGCGGGTGCACAGAAAGATATTGCACGAAGAGTATCCCCAACAACCCGGCCATTATAGCGACAAAAAGCCATTTTATCTTTTTCATCAGATTCCACCTTATACAGTTATTTAGAAGGCCTTTGGGAAGTCAAATTGTAGTGCTGGCTGGATGACGTTCTCTCCCCTGAGGCGCTGTTCCCCTTTCCTGCCCCCATTTTGATAATGATAGAATAATTATGGTGATGGCTGCCGAGAATTCAGCCGATTCATCTGTAACCACTGGCACCTTCTTTAAAATTATATAGCATAAGTTTCTGGCACAGAATAGGGAGGAGTATTCGATGAAATATAGAGTTGTTTTCCAGTTGGGGGTATGTCTGTTTTTCTTTTTTACGATCAATTCCGCCTGCAGTCTGTTCCAAAGTAAAAAGGTCGTCGAGGAGGAGTGCCTGGACGGAGAGATCTGCGTAACAGTCCACGCCGCTGAAACTACAGGGAAGGAATTGCGGTTAATTCTCTATGAAGTGAATGAGGAAGATTGGCCGCACCGGTACGTTTCACTACCCACACCAAGCTGGGTGGTGACCGAATACCCACCGGTTCCAGATCAATTCCCCGTGCGTGTACGGTTACCCCTGACGGAAAACCTGTTCGCCGTATCCGGAGACCAGCTCGATGGGGCGCGCTTCGGCCTCGCGATCGCAACAGGTGTGGCCTCTTACATGGTCGTTGAACCAACAGACGCAAGGGGTTTTTCCGAAACGACACTGGTGTATGAGACTGGGAAGGCGATGGACTTTGGTTCAATCATGTTGGAACTGCCCAGGGGAGAGGTCTGCGAGCTGAACAAATTCCATCCAGGCTGCCTAACCGGCTCGATATTCTGGACGGAGCACATGCTGGGTGAGGAGAGTTTTGTTCCTGGTGCGGTTTACATCGAGCTCGAGGACATTGATGGGGACGGCATCGAAGATATTATCACGGTGGGGGAACCGCATTTTGAAGAACCCGATTTGCCGCTCACGGTGCTCAAACTCGGCGTGTACTACATGAACGCTGATCTCACCTTGCGAGAAATGGAGATTGTCGACCAGTGGACGGAGGAAGACCAGACCTTTTACAGCCCCTGGGGCGTCCGGGTGATCAAGCATGGTGGGGAACCGATGATCATTGTCGGCACCAATATCCCCGGCCTGGCGCCGCTGCGCGAGGGCGCCGGGAACATTCTTTCTTATCGGAAACAGGATGGCGAATGGGTCCGGGCGGAGGTCAGGTCTAACCCTGAGCCGCGCGAGGTCAATTACAACGCGATGATCGTAGTTGTCTGCGATATCGACCAGGACGGAGATGAGGACCTGGCACTCAGCAGCGCTTTCGGTTCGTCTTCTGTGGGCAGCTGGATGGAAAACACTGGACGGTCGGATCCAGCCTGGATCGAACACCTGCAGCCGATGGCGCCAGGCACCGATCCATACATTCGTGGAACGCTGGCTTACAAGTGCACCGATTTAGACCATGATGGCTATCCCGAGGTTATTTACAACGGCATGTTCGACGTCGCGAACACGGATCCGCCCAGATATCGCGGTGAAATCTGGCTGGCATTAAATCCTGGTCCGGACGGATGGGACACTCCCTGGGAGATGGTCGTGATTGATGACGATAACTGGGCGTCGGCAGATATGTGGTTCCACGATTTTGACGGTGATGGCAACCTGGATCTGCTCGCGAACCAGATATTCAATTCCACTGTCACGCGCTACATGCACCCGGGGGTCGACCTGCGCAGTCCATGGAAGTCGGATGTAATCATCTCCGACCTGAATTCGCCAAGCGATATGTGGCTGGTGGATATGGATAATGATGGCCTGGTCGATGTGGTTAGTGCAGATCATACCGTGCACCGCGGCGTGTGGCACAAGAACCCGGGGTTTAGTTCGGACTCTGCCTGGCAATCCTATACGATTTTCCGAAATATCCGTATGCCAGGGGACTTCGAGATGAATGACCTGGACCGGGATGGCGACCTGGACTGGGTGGGCACTTCTATGACTCTCGGTCAGGTGTTTATTGTTGAGCAGGTGAAACCCCGGGCCAGCATGGTGCTGACCCTCGAACTGCCCGAAGAAATTGAGCGAGAAATCACCA
>JBFGQG010000126.1:0-8492 GCA_041564295.1 Anaerolineales bacterium
AACCTCTGCCACGAATCCCGGCAGCATCTCGACCGGCAGGGACTGGTCGCCATCCGAAAGCGCATTTGCCGGATCCGGATGGACTTCGACAAGCAATCCGTCAGCACCGGCAGCGACGGCTGCCCGGGCAGCGGATAGGACCAGGTCGACTCGGCCAGTGGCATGCGATGGGTCGCCGATCACGGGCCAGGGCGCTTCTATTTTCGCGAGGGCGATGGCGTTAGTATCCAGGGTGTTGCGGGTTTCGGTTCCGAACGTCCGGATGCCTCGCTCGCACAGGATAATGCGATCGTTCCCCCGACTGGCAATATGCTCGGCAGCTAACAGCCATTCCGTCACCGTGGACATGAAGCCGCGTTTCAACATCACAGGCATGTCCATCTCCCCGGCCGCCCAGAGTAATGGGAAATGCTGCATATTTCGGCTGCCGATCTGGATTATGTCGCCGTATTCGGCAACCAGTGGTAAATGTTCAACACCCAGCGCTTCAGTAATGACCAGCATTCCGAATTCATCCGCAACGGTACGGAGGATCTTCAAACCCTCTTCCCCTAGACCCTGGAATACGTGCGGTGACGTACGAGGTTTGAATGCCCCACCCCTCAGTACCCGCCCACCGGCAAGGAGAACCGCTTCAGCCGCCGCCCGTGTCTGCTCGTAGCTTTCTACCGAACAAGGACCGGCCATTAAAATCAGTTCCTCCCTCCCGATAACGGTCCCTTCACCAAGACGTACAGGTCTGGTCTTCATTATGTTCGTTTCAATCATCTTATTCATTTCCATGCCCCTTCCCGGGCAATTTCCCGGCCGACAGCCGGACATTTAACCATGAATCGAAGTTTTTTCTGACTTCGCAAATTTCTCAAGTATTTCAACAACGTCTGGTCTGCAGACCTTCCCGGAAGGTGTGACAGGCAGTTCAGAGACGTAAGCGATCGTCTTTGGCACTTTGAACCCGGCCAGGCGACTTCGCAGAAAAACATCCAGGGCCTTATTGTCGATCCCCACACCGGAAGGGACGATGAGAGCCGCTACCCGTTGACCCCAGGTAGCGTCCGGCAGCCCAACCACACAGACGTCAGCAACGCCGGGATGCTGCTGAAAGACCTTTTCAACCTCGGACGGGTAGACGTTTTCACCACCGGATACGATTAAGTCCGTACGCCGTTGCATAACGAATAAATCTCCATCCGCATCGATATACCCGATGTCGCCTGTCTTAAGCCAGCCCTCATGCGGCTTATGGCCAAGGTAGCCGCGCATGACCGTTGGACCCTGCACCTGGATCTCACCATATTCACCGGTGGGCAGCGCTTCACCGCTTTCGTTGGCTATGCGCAGAAAGGTCTGGAAAAGTGGTTTTCCGACGCTGCCAGGTTTGTGCATAACCGCCTCCTCCAGCGCGGTCGCAACCTGCGAGGCCGCTTCCGTCAGGCCGTAAGTCAACGCCAGTGGCACACCCTGCATCAATGCCGCAGAGACCAGTTCTTCACGCGCAGCAGATCCGCCCAACAATACAACACGGACTTGGGCTGGAAACCGTTCACCTCCCAAACGGTCCAGAAGCTTCAACAACATGGTCGGCACGAGCGATACCAGGGTAACCCTGTATCGCTCCAGGTCTTTGATCGTCAATTCAGGGTCGAAACCGTCCCGTAGCACCACTGCAGTGCCATAAATCGCACAACGAAAAACGATCGACAGCCCACCGACATGATAAAGCGGCATTGCCAACAGCCAGCGGTCGTCCGGCCTCGTGCCCAACCTCAGCGCGGAGGCCATCGCCGAGAAAAAAAGATTTCCCAGCGTCAGTACCGCACCTTTCGGACTGCCCGATGTGCCCGATGTGAACAGGATGCCCCAATCTTGGTCCAAATCGATCACCTGCTCAGACCAGCCTTCACCAGTCGCACCGGATAACGTCTCCAGGTTGAGCACCTTTTCAGGCGGCAGCAGGCCATCGAGCAGGCGTTCACCCCCGGAAACAACGAGCCAATCTGCTTCAACGACTGACAGCTGTTCCGAGATTTCCGCCCGCGTCAGGCGAATGTTGAGCGGCACGATCACCGCCGCCAGCCGCACCAGGCTGTGCACGAGCAGTACGTATTCCGGCCGGTTCGGAAGGAAAACGGCCACCCGGTCTCCTTTCCTGACACCCATGGTATGCAGTCGCAAACAGACTGAAGAAACCTCTGCGTTCAAACCGGCGTAGGTCCAGACCCGGCCTTCATAGTAGAGTGCAGGTCTTTCTGGTGTAATGCGGGCACGGTCAGACAGGAAATCGTTCATCAGGTTACGGGCGCCAGGGATAATCCCGGTAGCGCACTTCACGACGTTCGTTGAAGGCGTTGCGGCCTTCTTTGCCTTCTTCGGTCATATAAAACAACATGGTCGAATCGCCGGCGAGCACCTGCAGGCCGGTCTGCCCGTCCATATCGGCGTTCATCGCCGCCTTCAAAAATCGGATAGCGATCGGGCTCTTGTGGAGGATCTCCTGGGCCCATTCGATGCCTTCTTTTTCTAGCTCTTCAAGCGGCAGGACCTTATTTACCAGGCCCATCTCGAGGGCCTCAGCGGCAGAATACTGGCGGCAAAGATACCAGATTTCGCGGGCCTTCTTCTGCCCGACAATGCGCGCCAGTGTCGACGAACCGTAACCGGCGTCGTAGCTGCCGACTTTTGGGCCTGTCTGGCCGAATACGGCGTTCTCAGAGGCCAGGGTCAGATCGCAGATCACGTGAAGGACATGGCCACCACCGATCGCATAGCCGTTGACGAGGGCGATAACGACTTTCGGCATCGTACGAATAATGCGCTGAAGCTGCAAAACGTTCAGCCGGGTCTTACCGTCGGAACCCTTGTATCCCGCGTGACCTCGGATGCTTTGATCACCACCAGCGCAGAAGGCGTGTACCCCATCTTTCGGCGAAGGTCCATTCCCGGTCAGAAGGACGACGCCGATCTGATCGTCCATCCAGACGTCTTCAAACGCTTCGATCATCTCGTCGATGGTCTGCGGACGGAAGGCATTGCGCTTCTCCGGCCGGTTGAACGCGATGCGGGCCATGCCGTCGGCCTTGTGGAAGGTGATATCTTCATATTGTTTGACTTCCTGCCATTCCACGCCTGATGTCGAGATCAATTCATTCATGTTTAAGCTCCTCAAATTTATAAATGTGCGTTTCACAACGATCCTGGTTTCCGGTCGGTGATGGCGAGCTGCAGGCGAGAAGCGGGGCTCACCATCTCGACGGTCAAACGCCAGTTGTTCATAATCTGTGGTTTTCCATCCACGCCGCGGCGATCCGGCGGCGGGTCGATTCGTGCAGCGCCGAGTCAGTCCGAATTTCAATTACCTGTGATGCCGTGCTGTTCACCGCAGCGCGCAGCGCGGCCTTTAATTCGGATTGCCCTTTAGCAAGGGAATATCCTGTGCCGAACATTTCTGCTGCCGGCGCGAAGTCCAGGCCGTGGGGTGTGAGAAACAGTCCGGTAAATGGCGGTTCAATCTCGGCCACCGGCAGCCGCCGAAAGATTCCGCCGCCATCATTGTTAAGCAGGACTATAGTTGCCCGCACGCCGCCTCGTTTCAACGCCAACAACCCGTTCAAATCATGGTAAAACGCCAGGTCACCGAGCACCAGCACGATCGGCTGGTCGGACGCTGCTGCAATTCCCAATGCGGTGGAAATCGTTCCGTCGATCCCGCTAGCGCCCCGGTTGCAGAAGACGCGCAGATTTTTTGCAATAGGGCGTGTCCATTCATCCAGGTGACGTACGGCAAGAGAATTCGCCACGAACAACCGGGCGCCGTCCGGAACTGCGTCGAGAACATCCTGCAAGACAAGTCCTTCAAAATAATGTTCGGATTTAGCTTCATCCACGGCAGCCCAATACGCCTTTTCTGCCTGCTCTAAATGTCTCGACCACGCGCGATCTGCTATTGGATATGGGATTTGGTCCGCCAACATCCGGCAGAATTCTGCCGGATCGGTATGGACCAGGTGCGAAAGTGTGTGGGCATCATCGTGCCATGTACCATGCGCCTGCACGGAAATTCGCGTGGTCGACTCCGGCAGGCTTCCTAAGAGCGAAATAGCGGGGTTCGAGACCGGTACCGTGCCGAACTGCAGGATTAGATCGGGCAATTCCACTGCACCATCGGCCATGGCTTTGCAGACCTGTGGATTTAAGGGAGCAGCTTCATTCGCAAATCGGCCATAACGCAGCCCTGAGAGCGCATCCGCAATGACCGGATATCCTGTTTTCATGTGTAATGCCGCGAGCGCATCTGGGAAATCATTTCCGGGGCAGCGAGGCCCCGCCAGGATCAATCCTCGTGCGGGCCAATCGACCTCAGGCACTATCGGAACCGGTGAATGGCTGCGGATTTCTGTGAACGGCCGGCGGTCCGGCCTGGCAAACGCAGTCCCATCAGGCAGCGTTTCACCAGGGCGCGGCTCGAGCGGTTTGCGGAAGGGAACGTTCAGGTGTACGGGTCCCGGCACCGGGAGCAGGGCCGCTGTGATCGCCCTGTCCACTGTCGTTCGCAGAGAGCGGAGCAGCTGCGCAGATGCTGAGTCAACCGGCGGAAGGAGGTCCGCAGCGAGGCGGGTGTACTTACCATAAATACCGACCTGGTCGATCGTCTGGTTGGCGCCGGTACCGCGCAATTCAGCCGGCCGGTCGGCAGTGAGGACGATCAAAGGCACGTGCGACTGCGACGCTTCAATAACGGCCGGAAAAAAATTTGCCGCCGCAGTCCCTGACGTGCAGAGTACGGCTGCCGGCCGGCCGCTTTCCAGTGCCAGGCCGAGGGCAAAAAAGGCCGCGCCCCGCTCGTCAAGCAAGGAATAAATGCGGACCGAGGGTTGAGCCGCGAAAGCCAGCGTCAATGGCGTGGAACGGGAACCCGGCGCGATGACCACGTTTGCCACGCCAGCGCGCGCGATTTCATCGACCAGGATAGCCGCCCATTTCAGGGCCGGGTTGGTGGTTTCCATTAATGTCATAATTACACCAGGCACCCGACAGCTTCCATCATCGGGCGAAATTTCAAGTCTATTTCCTGCCATTCCCGCGCCGGGTCAGATTCGGCGACGATGCCGGCCCCGGCGTAAAGTCGGGTACGGATTCCGTCGGTGACGGCGGAACGTAGCGCAACGACGAACTCGCCATTCCCTGAAGGATCGAACCAGCCGACCGGCGCAGCATACCAGCCGCGCGAGACAGGCTCTGACTGCGAGATGAATTCCAGGCCCGGTCCGGAGGGCAATCCCCCAACCGCCGGCGTCGGGTGCAACGCCTCGACGAATTCGAGGACGCTTGCTTTATTTCGCCTGCGGCCTGAGATCTCGGTGTGCAGATGCTGGATGTTGGAAAGCCGGAGCAAGGCCGTTTCTTCCACTTTGATATCCTCCAACAGCCCGGTCAACTTATCGACGATGGTCCGGATGACAATTTCATGCTCCACCTGCTCTTTCGAAGAAGCGAGCAAGACTTTGCCCAGCTCAGTATCTTCCTCTAGCGATTTCCCCCGCCGGATCGAGCCTGCGAGTGCCATCGTGGAGACATTGTCGCCGTTCAATGAAACGAGCAGTTCCGGCGTCGCACCGAAAAAGGCGTGTCCGGTTGCTGGTTCAATCAGGAATCGCCAGCAGTCCGGGTATTGACCTGCAAGTCGCACGAGCGCCGTGATGGGGTTCGATATGGACGGAAATTCACGCGACCTGGCCAGGACGATCTTCGCGAAGCGTCCTGCTCGAATGCTGCCTGTCGCTGTTTCGACAAGACCTTGCCACCGTTTTTCGGTCATCAGTTCAGCGGGGGAAACGGCTTCCGGCAAATCTTCTAATACCGGCATATCCAGTGGTGCGGGCAGGTCCCAGAGCGCCTCCTGTGCTGCCCATTCATCCGCCTCTGGATGAACGACGTTTACAGTAAGGAACGCTTGCCCTTCCTTGCGTGTGAGCACATATTTGGGCAAAACGAAATAGAAATGATTGAACTTCGACCAGACATCTGGATTTCCGTTGCCGGGATGGACCGGGACGTCGCGGAAAGAAAATCCACCGATCAGACGTGGGGCCCTCATTTCAGAAGGCAGGTCCGTGCTTTTCGAGGGGTTGATCCGGTCGAAAAGGTGCCTCGCAGACCTGCGGACCTGGTCGAACCGCTGTTGGCCGTTGCCGGTGAGCGCAGCTGCCACGCCAAACGCAGCGAAGGAGGTTAATGTGCGGTCGGATTCCCAAAAAAAGCGCTGTGCGCCTTTGGCCCGGCGGAGGAAGATCAGGAGGTTGGGCTGCTGCCAGGGGACAGTATGGCTCGTGATAACCATCCCCGGCCGCATCCAGGCTTCGGAGAGGTCGGAGCGGGCGGTCATGTCAGGTTGCTGATTCTGTCTTCTGATACGCCAATGGACCGCAGAAGAAGGGTTCTTAGAGCAGGTTGGATCTCTTCCGGTGAGGGTTCGCCTGTGTGGACCCAACGGATGACGACTTCGTTGATCGCCCCAATCCAGGCATAGGCCGTGATGCGGGTGTCGACGGGCAGGATGTCACCATCCGCGACGGCCTGGTCCAGGTAGGACTTGATCACGTCGGCGAATCGATTGAGGATCTGCAGGCGCTTTTCTTCGAAGGCGGAACCTAATCCGACAGCCTGGATTAAAAAGATCTTTGCCAGGCTACGGTACTTCGCGAATGTGTCGAGCCCGACACGTAGTGCCGCATCTACTCCACGGACACCGTCGCCCTCGGATCGAATCGTATCAAGCAGTTTCTGTTCTAGCAAACCTGCGAATTCATCCACGAGAGCCAGGAAAATTTGCTCTTTGCTGGGGAAATGGAAATAAACGGCGCCTTTCGATGTCTGCGACTCTTCGACGATTTCATCGACGCGGGTTTCGTGGTAGCCTTTATGGGAGAATACCCGCACGGCAGCTTCAAGGATGCGTTCACGGGTCCGGCGCTCCGGCGTTTGACTGGTAGAATCGGAAATGAAAGACATAGCTTCCTCCGGAATTTTGTTTCTAACTTCTAGTACAGACTGACCAGTCGGTCTATGTGAAATATAGCACAATAAGGCAAAATTGTCAATTGGCGATTGATCATGATATACTCGATCCGCTGCCTTCTCAAGGGAATATAATCACTCAAACGACCCACCCTACCGTCCAGTCGTTCAGGCAGTAAACGAACGAAGCCACCAGCCATCATGCAAAAGTACTCGCGAGGCCTCGCAACTATTCTCTCACCGAGGGGTTATGTTTAACGGAAGTTCTAACAGACCGAGTCATGACCTTCCCGATAAGGACGCCTTGAAGCTGGCTTCTTCCGGCGACCAGGATGCCTTCGGTGTACTTTACCAGCGCTACGTCGGCAAGATTTATTCGTATGTCTATTACCGGACCGGCAATCATCATGATGCTGAAGACCTGACCGCCCGGGTTTTTTTGCGAGCACTTCGACATATCCCAAATTATCAGGACCGTGGTGTTCCGTTTTCCGCCTGGCTCTACAGGATCGCCCACAACCTGGTGGCAAACTGGCACCGTGATAACGCCCGCAAACCGGAGATACATCTCGACGACATCCCATTCCACCCATCCGACCTTGTTTTGCCGGAGCGCAACCTGCTGCGGACGGAAGAACAGGATGCTCTGCTCCGCATGATCCGGAAACTCCCATCAGACCGCCAGCAGCTCCTCCTTTTGAAATTTGTCGAGAATTTCTCAAATGCAGAAATCGGTGTGATCATGGGTCGCACGGAAGGCGCAATAAAAAGTCTTTATCACCGGACCCTGCTCGCTCTCCGTGATCAGGCCGATAATTTATTCCGTGTTGAAAATTGATCGCTGGAGAATTAATTTTCCACAAATTGTCTGGAATTTCGTCAGCAAGAAACGGTGCAATTATGAAGATTCTTAAATCCCACAAACAGAATGCAGACCTGGCCAGGCTCGAACAGGCCCTTGATCAAATCCTTGTGCCTGTAAACCCGCGCCGGGAATTCATAGAAAAGCTTCAAGCGCAACTCCGCTCAACAGCGGTCTCACCAAGAGAAACGACAATCCGGCACCAGGAAAGCTCACCGGAAACGGTCACCGCGATCGGGCTGGCAAGTATTTTCAGCATATTGATGCTCGCAGCTGCCGGGTTCAGGACCGCTGTCGCGATATTAGGCTTGATCGGCATCGCCTCTGAGTTTGGAAAGCAGTTAAAAGCCAAAAAATCCGCGCCTGTATTACGCGTCTCTTAACTCTTTCAGTCACAATAAAATAATCCGGACAGGGAACAGCCCCCATGAGGCCAGGGAACAACCTGAAGCTCATCGGGGCTGTTGATGTTTTTAAGATGGAAAATCAATCCTTAAAGAGCGTTTCTTTAAGCCAGATCACGTCTGCAATCAAATCGACGTCCTCCGGCAGTACATGGTCGGGGGTGATTCGTAGTGTGAAATGTCGGCAAACCGCGCGCACCTCGCCCGGTTCA
>JBFGQG010000127.1:0-8484 GCA_041564295.1 Anaerolineales bacterium
CCGGCATATTATGCGATCAAATTTGCTGAAGATATGCTATGGCAGGCGGTTCCGATCTCGAAGATTACCAATTATCCGAATGTAGTTGGATACAAGTTTTTCACACCTGCGGCCAATAACCTGTGGATCATTTGGGCGACGGATGGGACGTCGAAGAATATCACTCTTCCTGCAACTCCAAAGGCCATTCGAGATTCGGCAGGAAATTCGGTGACAGTCACCGGCACATCTGTGACGCTCTCGATCCAGCCATACTATATTGAAATGCCGTAAGCAGATTCAACTATCCTATAAGAAGACGCCTGAAAAGGCGTCTTTTGATTTAACGGTCCATGTAATCTTTGCTGAGCACCGAGCCTGATGAGGACAATGTGAGGCTTTCTTTGAAAAACAAACTGGCGTTTACGAGGTCACCCAATTCCTGGGCGCGTTTTCCGGCCTTATCATAGTAGTCTACGGCACGCGATATTTCTTCGGCAGCCCGCCAGTGATGTGCAAGCTGCGGATAAATATCTTGCGGAGTTTCCATGGAGAGCTCTTCCATGGTCAAAGCAATCTGGCGGTGCAGGTGCCTCCGCTGGGCATGGAGCAACGACTGGTATATGGCATCCTGGAGGCCGGGTTGCGTGAATTTTAAATAGTCGCTGTCATCTGCGACCTGGATGACGCCTGAAGAAAGGATGTGTTCCACATCGCGCTCGTGGTTTTCCTTTTCAGTTTCAACGGGGAGCAGATGGACCAGGATCGAGCGGCTAAATGTCTGGCCGATCACACTGGCAATTTTCAGCAGCATTTGTTGTGTGGGAGTGAAGCGGTCGAGCGTGTTTAATGCGAGTTGTTGGCGCCTGTCCTCACGCCCAATTTCCCGGACCGGACTGAACACAGCGATCGGCGCCGGCCGGCCTTTGACGGTAATCTCCGGTAAGATGGTGAATTCGAAGGAGTTTGCGGTCGCCTCGTAAGTTTCTTGATCTACCAAGATGGTTCCGGGCTGAGCGGCCTGCATCAAGCGAGCGGCAAGATTCGTGTTGCTTCCGATCACACCATATGTCTTGCGCGTATCGCCTCCATATGTGCCTGTCCGCATGTATCCGTGCGAGATCCCGATTTGTTCTCCGAAAATACTGTTGAATCCCCCCGGTTTTTGAAGCAAAAGCAGCGCTGCGCGTACTGCTCGAACAGCATATTCGGTTTGGGTGACAGGTGCACCGAAGGATGCATAAAGGTAGCTGCCCTTATCACCGAAAGAAAGTTGCAATATTGCGCCGCCTTGCGTATCGATGACTCCCTGCATCCAGCGAATGTACCCATCGAGTAATATGCCGGCATGTGAATCCATTAAAGGATCGATTCCTTTGAAGTACACAAAAACTGCTGCTGCTGGTCTCAGGTCCGACAGGTACTGGCGGGTATTGCTCAGTGCGTGCCGGTATACGGCCGGGTGGATCCAATTCCTGCAAATATTTTCATCCAGCGCCCTGTCCGGCAGGTCTGGCCAGGGAGTGGGTGCGATCAATGTTTTTAAATCCTCAATCACAAAGAACCGATCATCCGAGTCCAGGGAATTGCGTTGTTCTTTGATCGCAAAGAGTGCTGCACACTGTTCGAAGGTTTCAAAGTCAACGAGCACTTCTCCGCGCTTGATCAGTCCTTCTGCTTTTTCGAGTTTTTCTAGGGGTCGTCCGACCAGGACCTCCAGATATTGTATCTTCGGATCACCGACGAGGTACCTGAATGCGGGCCCGGAGACCACGGCGACTTTGATTCCCGGATCCATTTTTGTTTTTGGGCCGGAAACCCGGTAGGGTAAATTTTGGAGCGCCGTCTGCATGAGCATCGCGCATGCGGATGCGCGCGCGCCGGCCGCATCTGTTATTGTCCCGTCTTGTACTTCGTTCACGATCGGATGGTCGTCGAACCAGCAGGTAATGGCGTCGCCTGTGAAATTGATTACGCTGCCGCGATATCCGTGCACTTCTTCGACAAGCGCGGAGAAAATCTGGTTGATCAGGCGGGTAATTTCCTCCGCGCCTCGGGGATGGCCAAATTCCTCGGCCAGTTCGTTCGTGAGGCCAGTGAAATCCGAGATGTCGGCGAAGAGGACGGCGCCTGTAGAAAAATCCGGAAGTTCGGTCTCGTTATAAATGGCCTGTCTGCGGTCCATTGGGATGTAAATTTCGAGTTTTTCCGATAATGCTTTCTGCATATCTTCAATATCGAGTTGCAGTTGGGCCAACTGCTGTTTCAGCCGCTGCTCGCGGAGATGTACTTCTTGTGCCATTTTCTGGAAAACGCGGGCCAGGCGCCCGAGAGCATCTTTGCGCATAGCCACATGACGCAGGCTTTCCGGCTCGTAGGACTCTGTCTCCACGGCCTCTGCAGCGGAGACGACATATCCGACCTGTTCAAGATATTCGAGCTCGAGGTCGCGCAGACGTTTCTCCGCCAGTGAAGACTTCAACCGCGCTTTCAGCAAGCTGGGCTGGACAGGTTTCGTGAGGTAATCGGTCGCGCCGATCTCGATGCAGCGAACAACGCTGTCGAGTTCGTCGAGGGCAGAGGTCATGATCACCGGGATATTGCGGAGTTTTTCGTTCCCCTTTATAGCTTCCAGCAAACCGTAACCATCGAGTTCCGGCATCATGATGTCGAGCAGTACAACGTCTACGGCTTCAGCCTGCGGGTCTCGAAGGATATTCAGCGCTACGACGCCGTTTTCTGCCTGACTGACCAGATGACCGAGATCCTTCAACAGTCGCAGCATGAGCTTGCGATTGAGTTTGTTATCGTCAACGACGAGGATGTGACCGTGAAGGTTAGATTCCATAAATGTGTTATACGTTTATGTATTCCGCGAGAGCGGCGCTGGTTTCCCGGTAAGCAGCTTCTGCCTGCGCCAGTAATTTTTTCCCGGAATCCAGCTGTCCGGATTTTCCAATTTCCTCCAGGCTTTTGCACAATTTTGATAGTTCGAGTGCGCCGAAAGAAGCGCTATTTGATTTCAAGCTATGGGCAGCCCGCCTGAATAATTCCGCATCACCGGATTCGAGGGCGCTTTCCATCGCCTGAAACTGCCCGGGCGAATCATCAAAGAAGGTCTCGATGAGTTCTCGCAAAAACTCCAGGTCGCCGCCGACTGATTCCAGCAGGTTGTTCAAAACATTCTGGTCGATCGCATTATTCGTCATGATCGCCCTTTTCTTGAATGGAAGGAACGATTCGGCCGGCGCTTGCCAGCGCCTGCGCGAGGTCCTGGATGCGGACGGGTTTACTGATGTAATCGTCCATTCCGGCCTGGAAGCAGAGCCTCCGGTCTTCTTGAGTGGCATTAGCAGTCATCGCGATGATGCGCGGGTTGACACTTGGCAAGTCTTTAAGACTTGCCAAGTGTCTTATGCGCCGCGTGGCCTCTAACCCATCCATCTCCGGCATCTGGACGTCCATCAAAATGACGTCATAGGACTGCCGGCGGATCGCGGCAATAGTTTCCAGCCCGTTTGCAGCAATATCCGCACGATACCCAAGGCGTTCAAGCAGTTTTGTGGCGACCTTCTGATTGACGACATTATCCTCCGCAAGGAGAATGCGTAGCGGGTGCTGCATTCCCATTTTCGGATCGATTTCCGGCGGTCCTGTGCTGGATAAGGAACCTGGTTCTCTTTCAACCGCGGAGCCATCGAAGATTGTCATCAATGTGTCAAACAGCAGGGACTGTTTGAGCGGTTTTTGTAGAAAAGCCGCAAAGAGACGTGTATCGTCGGATCTCTCGTGTGTAGTTATTGATGAGAACAGCACGATCGGCAGTTTTTCTTCCGGTATGAGATTTCGGATTTCGCCAGCAAGTTGAATCCCATCCATCACAGGCATGTGCATATCTAAAATCGCGAGGTCGAATGAATCCCCATGCCGCACCCAATCCAGGGCTTCAACCGGACTGGAAGTCTCGTAAGTCTCCATACCCCAACTGCGGGTCTGAAGACTGAGGATCTGCCTGTTGGTGTCGTTATCGTCGACGATGAGGAGCCGTTTACCGGAAAGGTTGGGCTGTTTTCCGGACATTACCTTTCGGACCGGCGATTCTTGGGTAGGCATGGCCTGGATAGTAAAGTGGAATGTCGTTCCCGTATCTTCATTGTTTTCAACCCACATGGTGCCGCCCATTAATTCTGCCAGGCGTTTGCTGATAGCCAGGCCCAATCCGGTACCACCATATTTTCGGGAGGTGGATGAATCCACCTGGGAAAAAGCCTGGAAGAGGCGGTCGATCCGGTCATCCGGAATGCCGATGCCCGTGTCTCGGATGGAAAATTGAAGTGTGCAGGTTTCAAGCGGCGAAGTGCGTTCACCTGAAGGTGCGCTTGTGGACTTCGAAGTTTCTCCGGAGGGAATAATATTAACAGCCAGCATGCTGGACCCTGCATTTTTCACTTTGAGTACGATCTCTCCACGGTCCGTGAATTTCACGGCATTGTTCAACAAATTAATCAGGACCTGCCGCAGCTTGGTGGCATCTCCGTTGACGGCAGGAGGAACATCCTCCAGCATCTCGTATGCAAGTTCTATGCCTTTGTTGACGGCAGGCAGCTTGATGAAATCCAGCGAGGTCTCCAGAATTTCCCGCAGATCGAACGGCTGCTTTTCCAATTCCATTTTCCCGGCTTCGATCTTGGAGAAATCGAGGATATCGTTGATGATCGTCAGCAAGGCGTCGCCGCTGTTGCGGATGATTTCAGCATATTCAATCTGTTCTTTGTTGAGCGATGTGTCCAGGAGAAGGCCGGACATCCCGATTATGGCGTTCATCGGTGTGCGGATTTCGTGCGACATCATCGCAAGGACAGCGCTCTTGGCCTGCGTGGCCTCTTCAGCAGCAGCCCGGGCCGCCTGCGCTTCTTCGAACAACCGGACGTTTTCAATTGCAATAACAGCCTGGTTGGCAAAGCTTCTTATCAGTTCGAGGTCATTTTCGGTGAATAATTCCGGCTTATCATTCCGCAGTGCAATGACGCCTATCGCTCGGTTATCGCGAACCAACGGCATCGAGAACGTCACCCGGTAACCGTATTTCCGCGCGACTTCGTCTCCAAGTGGGTAAGACGAATCTGGGTCCGGCTCGATTGGATGGATCACCTGCAAGGGATTCAGTTCTAGAAGGGAGCGCCCCGCTACAGTTTCGCGGTTGATCGGAATGCTGTCGGCAATCGGCATCGATCCATGATGTGCTTTGACGTAAAGCCTGTCCCCTTCCACCAGCGCGATCAGCGCGTCATTGGTGTGCAGGAGCCGAGCAGCCGTCTCAGCAATCACGTCCAGTACCGGCTGGATATCGGTTGGGGAACCGGCGATCGCCTTGAGGATGTTGCTGGTCGCCGTCTGGCGGTCCAGGGCAATCCGGGTGGCCTGGTTGCTCTCTCTTATTTCGGTAAATAACTGTGCATTTTCGAGGGACACACTCATTGCAGAAGCGATTGTTGAAATCAGGCGCACATCGTCTTCTGTAAAGGCGTTTTCGGTTTCAAAATTCTCCAGGACGATCTGAATACGCGGGATTTCTCTCACCATCACCGGCACCATGACGGAAGACTTCGCCCAAGGAGAATCATCAAATGCTGCAATGTGGTGTTTCTCCGCCCATTCTTCAACGCCTTGATTGATAACCAGGGGTGTCTTTAAGTTTGAGACGAGTTCAACAAACGGTGTGAATTTCTCATCGTGAAAACGAGTCGTTCGAATAGGAAAGCGCTGACCGTTTTCGAACATATAACGGGCAGTCTGCAACCGGTTTGCAAAATCAAATTCGAAGATGATGATTCCATCCGCAGGGACCACAAGCCGGATCTGTTCACCGACGAGTTCGATGATACCCTGCAAATCGAGCTGCGCGGACAACCCCGATTGCACGGTGTTGATTACTGCCAGCTCTGCGTTGCGCTGTTCAAGGTGCTCGTTCGCAGTTTCAAGTTCCTCTGTTCGCTCGAGGACTTTATTTTCCAACGACTGCCCCCATTCAGCGTTCTCTAGCGCACCGGCAGCCTGGTTTGCGAGCAAACTCAATAAATCCAGGTCTATTTCTGAAAATTCGCCAAAGATCAGCCGAACGTCGCCGTATAGAAAACCGCGCAGGAAACGGCCTGCAACGAGCGGAGCGATAATCACCGAGCGCTTGTGGAGCTCGGGAACGGCGCCATCGGGCACGTCTCCGGCTGCGGGTTCGAGTAGCGGACGCCAATTGGATTGCACTTTTTCGAAATATTGCCGCGCAAACGTGATAACGGATTCCTGTTCAGCTTCATTCATTCCATCTGATGCTTCCCAACCATAGTCCCCGGAATCTGAAATCAATACCATCCCGGACCGTTCTGCACCGCTGAGTTCGACGAACTCATCCAGGATAAACTGCGGCAGTGTAGCCGGATCGTGGTGCGTGCTGAGCTGCGCACCGAGGTTTACGAGTCGTGCAAACTGCTCGTCAATACCTTGCCGGGATGTACGGATGTCACGAAAAGGTGCCAGGGACACGCCTCGAGAGGATGCCTCATTTGCCCACGTCACCGAAACTTCACGATGGATGGAGATCTTGTTGAGGTAGTTCCTTCGCAAACCCGGGTCGGAGAGTTTTTCGATTAATTGCAGCATGCGCTGCCTTGCCTGGTCCAGCGCTTTCCATGCGCCTTCCAGGTCCCCCATTGACATGAGAAGTCTGGAGTGCACCCAGGCCAGGTAGGTATTGGATTCTGGATGAGCAAAACTATTTTTTGAAATCTTGTGGCCTTGTTTAAATTTCCCTTCGACCAGGTGGGACTCTGCAAGCAGCGCCAGCGTCTGCGCGGTTGGGTCTTTGAAAACACCGGTAGGAAGCTGCTCAAGATGTTCGCGGGCTTTTTGTCCGTTTCCTCTCCGGATTTCCAGCGTGGCCAGGAACTGCTGTGTCTGCACCCTATCCTGGGACGAAGCGATTGGTTCGGAAATCTTCTTTCCTTCGAGAAGGAGCGTTTCTGCCAGGTCCAGGTTTCCCAATTCGATTTCGACTGCCCCCCAGCTTGTATACAGGGGCCCTGTAAATAAGGATAAGTTTTTGCTATTTAATTCCTCGATAAAGTTCCTGGCCAGGTCCCGCGCCCGGCGATACAGTCCGAGGCCTCGATAAATGAACTGCAAATTGAATTCTGCATAATTTATTATTCGGCCGGATTGTTCAAATATCTGGCTCGCATGCTCAAGGAGCTTTTTCTTTTCACCCATGTCGGACGCAAAAAAATGCATCCCGATCAAGGTTTCCGCCTCGTTTTCACGTTCACCTGATGATCGATACAGATCAATTGCCCTGGCTAAATATTCCGACCCCTGTTCAGAAGACCAGGTGCTCGGATGCAGGAAAGTGTAGCCGAGCACCTGGTATGCCTTGGCGATCGCTGGGACATATCTGTGCTCGGACGCTAGCTCGATTACATTTTTGGCGAGTTCTTGTGCCTTATGGAGATCCTGGTCCGGATTCCAGCCGGTTTCGTACCATTGCCCCAGTAATGCCGTAGCAAGAGCATGCAAATTGTGCAACCTGTTCAGCTTGCTTAGAGTTAATGCTTCTTCCAGGCATGACCTAGCAGCCTTGAAATCCCCAGAACGCGAAAAGAAGGGGCTCGCTAAGAGCAGCAGCCGGACAAGGGTTTCATGATCGCCGTGCTTTTTTGCATGCTCAGTTAGAAACCCAAGGTCCGCTTCTAATAAAGGTTTGTAATCAGAGGTGACATGCATCACAGTCTCGAAACGATCTCTTCGAATTTCAAGCTCGAGTTCGCCGGTCAGATCCGTATGAACGAGTGCGTTTGAATACTTTTCGATGGCCTCGCTCCACTCAAACGCTTGTCTGGCGCTATCTGCCGAATTCTTCAGGTCTCGCAGACTTGTCTGGTTCTGTCCATTCATTCAATTAGACCTTTTCGCAGGTTTTTGGGTGGATACTTTTGTGCAGAGGGGCTTTCTTTATGCTTATGCAAATTGTCTCAATAAGCTCAAAATAGAGAAACCACGGATACAAAGACCCGGGCTTCGAATCCGTTTTGTGTTGCAGCTCTCAATTATTGAAAGAAAGGCACAACATTAGTATACAATTTCGTGTGCGATTCGCAACTTATTTATGGAAAAGGACACAGTTTAAGTGTGAATTCGTTTACAATACCTCTATTAATTTTTGAGGAGGCTCTTACGTTATGTCACCGACGAAACAGCCCGGTCTTTCACCGGAGGCAGTAGAGAAGCGCATGGCGGAAGCTGAAGCAGCGCTCAAAAGAATGCAGGCAAACCCAAGGATCACAAAGATCGTAGTGGTCGTACCTGGCGATGCCTGCCCGGCGTGCCAGGAGGTGTTCGGCACCTATGAAAAAGATGCCGTTCCGCGGCTGCCGATGGACCTCTGCACCCACCCGATGGGCTGCCGCGCGTATTACCAGCCGTGTATCGACGAACTGTATCCATAACCGGGGTAAA
>JBFGQG010000128.1:0-8455 GCA_041564295.1 Anaerolineales bacterium
GCCGGATCCCCCTTTCAAGTTTTCAAAGATTCACCTGGATTACAAGTTCAAAGGTAACGTTGAAAAGAAGAACGCCGAACGCGCCATACAGCTTTCAGAAGAAAAATATTGCTCGGTCGTCAACACGTTGCGACCAGGCGTCGAAATTACCAGTTCATACGAATTTGTAGCAGAAAATTAATTTTCACTACTTTTCATCTTAATCTCCAGGCGGCCTTAATAAGCCGCCTTTTTTTATGGAAATTAGATCGGCAAAAACAGTATTATTGTAGTCAAAACTGCGACTGTGATGTCCAAAAGGATTTCTCGTTTGCGATATTTCTTGCTCGAATATAAATTGAGCCCACCTGCAATTGCCTGTAACGGGCCACTCTTCACAATGGAAAGGAATGAGTAACTGGTCATCATAAGGATTGTCCGTACGAAAGCGCGCTTAAAGACCAGCCTGTTTACTTCTTTGACGTACTGCTGGTCTCGATAGAAGAGGATTCGCTCTGTAATGAACCAGACTTGCGTGACAAGAACGACGGCCAGGGCGAACTTTATCCATGGACCGTATAGCAGCGGCGTGAGTCCAGGATCCATCTGACCGACTACGACGAAAATCGTCAGTAAATGGAAAACCTGGTCAAAAAAATAAGGGATGACGACCCAATCTGGGCGCAGTTTTGCCACCAGGCTCTTAATGGTATCGATCAATAAATGAATCCCTGCAATCAGGAGGATAAAACGTGTGACCTCGCGCCAGATCCCCCATGTAAGTCCAAACATCACAAGCAGATGGATACCGATATGCAGGAGTAAACCCTGCCACTGCTGTTTGGCCTCGGCTAATTTTCCACTTTGTAGGGAATAATCCCCTGCGAAATGTGCGAGCAGAAATGTCCAGATCAAGACTGGACCAGCCGTTTATGCGTCACACGCATGCAAGTATCCATCACCACGTTCAGGCCGGCGCTCCTCGCGAATTCAGCAGCAACATTATTGATGATGCCCTCCTGCATCCAGATTGTTTTTGCGCCTATCGCAACAGCGTCCTCTACAATGGGCATGACTTCTTCGCTGGGACGAAACACCTGGACAATATCGACCGAGTCTGGAATGGATTTTAAATCCGGATATGCCTTTTCACCCAGGATCGTATCAACGTTTGGGTTGACCGGGACGATGCGGTAACCGGCATCCTGCAAATAACGTGGCACGGTGTGCGCTGGCCTGTTGTCTGAGCGAGAAATCCCGACCACAGCAATCGTCCTGGAGCTTGTCAGGATTTCTTTCATCTCCAAATCTGTCAGCTTCGCATATCCCTCGACCGGTGGAGGCGTTGCGCCCTGGGAAGATTCGAATCCGACCGGTAAGATCACTGTGAAGCAGGTGTAACCCGGTTTCGAATAGAGGCGGATATCGCCATGATGTTTTTGTACAACAATGTTATACGTGATATTGAGCCCGAGTCCTGTGCCTTTGCCAGGAGGTTTGGTCGTAAAAAACGGGTCGAATATCTTGCCCTGGATGTCATCAGGTACGCCCTGTCCATTATCACTGATATTTACCACTATGAAATCGCCATCCCATTTTGTGTTGATCACGATTTCGGGATTTTCAACGCCTTCCACTGCGTCTACGGCGTTATCGATGAGGTTCGTCCAGACCTGGTTGAGCTCGCTTCCGTAGGCCTGGATGTTCGGCAGGACATCAGCGTAATCTCGCTTGACGCTGATGCCCTTCTTTAGCTTATTACGCAGGATTAAGAGAGTGTTGTCGAGCCCTTCGTGAATGTCGACACTCAACACCGGCGCCTGGTCGAGGTAAGAATAGGATTTCAAAGCTTTTACAATTTCTGATATCCTCCCAGCGCCCTGATCGATTTCAGACAAAAGGTTGTGGACAGAATACGTATGTCCCAACCAATCAATTACAGCGGGCAGCATGTCGGGAGGGAATGCTTCGTTCAACTTTTCAAGCTGCTCCGGCGCGTAATTGAGATCGACGAGTGTCGGCGCGAGTGACCAGGCATTTGGCACATCGTGGTCTTCTAACCAGGTTTCCAGTTCATATTCTTTATCGCTGCGCGCCAGTGCATCCAGTTCTGGGGGTTTTGACGCGCTGGCGATCGCAGAGTCTTCCAGCTGTTTCAACCAGGACCGTTGTTCAGTCGTCGTCGAAAACGCGCTTAACGCCGCTGAAGCCGTTCCGTAATGGGCCAGGATATCGCGCAGCTGGCTGGCGCCGCGTTTAACGGCTGCGGCCGGATTGTTCAATTCATGGGCTACGCCAGCAGTTAATGTACCTAATTGCGCCATTTTCTCGCTTTGCCTGAGAACCGAAGTTGTAGCGCGATACCGCGAAATGATCGTCCCCAACATTGCTCGCGCAGCGGTCGGGCTGCTGTCCATAAGGTAGTTGAACTGTTCTTTTTTGAAAGTTATGACTTCGACATCCGTTCGGGCGCGTACAGTTGCATTCCGCGGCATATCCTCGACCAGTGCCATTTCACCGATCACCTCACCGATATCTCGAACAGCGAGCAAAACCTCGCGGCCGCCCGAGGTCTTGAGGATTTCGACCTGACCAACCCGAATCACGAACATGCGGTCACCGGCTGTGCCTTCTACAACGATCGTTTTACCTGCCTTGAATTTTTCGACCTCGACAAGTTCACAGAGCCGCTCAAAATCTTCGTCAGGCAGGCCTTCAAAAAGGGGCACTTTTTTCAGAAAATCATACATGAGGACACCTCAGTTTTCTGTCGATGAACACGGGGAACGCACCCGAACGGTTTGTACCGACGGTTTGCAAATTAAGACCCTGGATCAGACTTCTTTCAAATATTGGTGGACAAAGCGAACACAAATTGAGCCCTCCCCAACAGCATTCGCAACTCGCTTGGTTGAGTTTGCCCGGACGTCACCGGCCGCAAAGACGCCCGGCACGCTCGTTTCAAGCAGGAACGGGTCTCTCCGGCGAGTCCAACCTTTTGGCCGTTTTCCGTCAACGAGCAGGTCGGGGCCTGTGAAGATGAATCCGGCCTTGTTCATCTCTACGACATCGCGCATGAAATCAGCATGCGGTACAGCGCCGATAAAAATGAACAGGGCGCCGGCTTCTGACGTCACCAGGTCGCCAGTGTCAGTATGCCTGTATGTGATTGAATCGAGACGATCTTTTCCATGCACTTCAACGACTTCTGTGCGCGTCAAGACATCGATGTTCGCTGTATCGTTGATCTGTTCGACGAGGTATTGGGACATTCCTTTCTCAAGCGAACTGGACCGGACGAGCATAGTTACCCGGCTCGCAAACCTGGAAAAATGCATCGCGCCTTGCCCAGCCGAATTTGCGCCGCCAACAACGAACATCGGCCGACCAACGAAATTTGCCGCTTCCGTGAGTGTAGCTCCGTAGTAGACGCCGGCGCCGGTCAATTTTTTGATTCCTGGAGAACCTAATTCCCGCACGGTTACGCCTGTGGCTATGATCAGCGACTTGCAGCCGATTTCGTCTCCATTTTTAAGATGGACGTATCGGTAGGGGTCATCCACACGCACTCCGACAACCTCCTGGGCCGTTAGA
The DNA here is from genome assembly GCA_041564295.1 of Anaerolineales bacterium. Classification (GTDB taxonomy): domain Bacteria; phylum Chloroflexota; class Anaerolineae; order Anaerolineales; family JABWBV01; genus DATDOR01. Next base: position 3,574 of record JBFGQG010000128.1, read on the forward strand.
ATCTCTGTTCCAAGCCGGATCGCCTGTGTCGTTGCCCTGTGGGCGAGGTCTGAACCGCTCAAGCCTTTGGGGAAACCGAGGTAATTCTCAATTCTCGAACTTGTGCCGGCCTGCCCGCCTGTGGCTTCTTTTTCGACCATCAGAGTCTTTAATCCTTCCGATGCGCCGTAGACTGCTGCGCCCAGTCCGGCTGGTCCACCTCCGACGATAATCAGGTCGTACATTGGCGAGCTGGCTTCAGTCTGGAATCCCACCTTTTTCGCCAGTTCAAGGTTGTCCGGGCTCACGAGAGTCTCACCATCTGGGAAGAAGATAATCGGAAGCCCCGGTTTTTTCTCGTTAATGGCGTCCGTAAGCGCGCGTGCTTCAGCGTCAGCTTCGATATCCAGCCACTGGTATGGGATCCTGTTTCGCGCGAGGAAATCCTTGACATTATGGCTCGTGGCCGACCAGATTGTGCCTGCAACACGGATCCCATCGTAAGGAACAGGGACATTGACCAGCCAGTCACTGATTAAATCGTCGAGTACAGGATACAGTTTTTCTTCAGGAGGGTCCCAGGGTTTCATCAAGTAATAATCCAGACCAATTGTGTTAATGCTTTTGATGGCTGCTTCGGTGTCCGCGTAAGCAGTCAGGAGGACCTTGCGTGCGTTCGGATAGAATTTCCTGGCTTCGTCTAGAAAGTCGGTACCGCTCAAGCCAGGCATTCGCTGGTCGGAAATGATTAATGCAACGAGTTCATTTCTTTCTTTGAGTTGTTGCAGTGTTTCAAGAGCTTCCCTTCCTGAACCGGCCCGGAGTATCCTGTATTCTCCCTGGAAATGCTTGCGCAGATCGCGATTAATAGCAGCCAGCACCTGAGGTTCGTCATCAACGGTCATAATGATCGGTTTTGCCATGAGTTATACACTCCAAATAGGGATATTTTTATTATACGTCACCTGATAAAAAATTGCCTTGGCGTGCTTTAATAAGCCGGCTGGGGAAATGTAAAGAGGTTGGGAAAATCCCAACCTCTAAATAAAACTCCTGGAGGCCGTGAAACCTGCTTTAAGTTTAGCCTCTACCGGTGTTAGATTGACTGAGAACCGGATGCTGCGTAGGAGCGCAAAACTTTCATATAATTTGCGCGTTCGAACGCTGTCGGATCAGCGATGTTTTTCTGGCTCATGCTGCCTTGCATCTGCGAAATAGATTCATACTCGTTTTCTACAAGCCAGCTTTCGAGATCGGACAGCATGATATTAGCCCAGGAAATCCCGCGGCGCAGAAGGGCGGAGGTCGTCATAGCGACTTTCGCACCGGCCATCATAGATTTGACGATGTCCGTTGCGGAGTGAACGCCACCGGTCACTGCCAGGTCCGCCCGGACCTGGTCGAACAGGATCGCTATCCAGCGCAACCGTAACCGCAGTTCTTCAGGATTGCTGAGCACCAGGTTGGGGACGACTTCGAGAGACTCCAGGTCGATATCTGGTTGGTAGAACCGGTTAAACAGGACAAGGCCTTTGGCACCGGCTTCGGAAAGCCTGTGGGCTATGTTTGCCATTGCGCTGAAATAGGGACTCAGCTTGACCGCCACAGGAATGTTGATGCTGGATGTGACGTTTCGCACCAGCTCGACGTACATCTGCTCTACGTCTGAACCGGACATTGTCGGTTCTGTGGCGAGGTAGTAGATATTTAATTCGAGGCCGTCTGCGCCGGCTTCTTCTATTAACCGGGCATATTTAATCCAACCCCCGCTGGAATAGCCGTTCAAACTGGCGATAACCGGAATGTCTACTGCTTCCGCGGATGCTCGAACGTGTTCCAGGTACGCATCCGGGCCAAGGTTGTACTGCTGCATGTTCGGAAAATAGGAGAGCGACTCGGCGAAGCTATCTGATCCGTGATCGAGGAACCTGTCAAGGTCCAGGCTTTGGAGCGTGATCTGTTCTTCAAAAAGGGAATGGAGCACGATTGCTCCCAGCCCGGCATCCTCCATTTGACGGATGTTTGACACATCCTGGCAAAGCGGGGAAGCCGAGGCGACCAGCGGGTTTTTCATTTTCAGGCCGAGATATTTTGTCGTTAAGTCGATCATCTTGTTATCCTATCGTGTGTCCATGCGCCTAGGCCCATGCTTAGTTCTTGTCTCCGGCGGCCCATTGTTCGTACATCTTCCAGCGGGCGTAAACGTCTTGCTGTGCGTCTTTTAGTAGTTCGCGGGCAGCATCCGGCTTGCTCTGAGCCAGCATCGTGTACCGCGTTTCGTTGTAGATATACTCCTCGAGCGGGATTGCCGGAGCTTTGCTGTCAAGCTGGAATGGATTTTTCCCGCTTTCAGCTCGTGCCGGGTCGTAGCGGAAGAGAGGCCAGTAGCCCGACTTGACGGCAAGATCCGTTTGCTGGAGGCTGTATATCAGGTCGTAACCGTGTGCGATACAGGGGCTGTAAGCCAGCACAAGAGAAGGTCCCGGGTAAGCTTCCGCTTCTCTAATGGCCTTGACCGTCTGAGAGTCGCTGGAACCGAGTGCGATGCGGGCGACATAGACGTTTCCATAAGTCATGGCGAGCATTGTGAGGTCTTTCTTCGGGAGGGGTTTGCCGCCGGCAGCGAATTTCGCCACTGCCGCACGCGGTGTGGCCTTGGACATCTGGCCGCCTGTGTTTGAATACACCTCCGTATCCAGAACCAGCACGTTGACGTTGCGCCCGGAAGCGAGGACATGGTCCAACCCACCATAGCCGATATCATAGGCCCAACCGTCGCCGCCGATGATCCAGATGCTCTTCTTAACCAGGACGTCGGCCAGTGAGAGTAAATCAAGCACTTCGGGGTCGTCGTTTCCGGCCAGTTTCTTCTTGAGGACTTCCACACGCGCACGCTGTGCGAACAGGCCTTCTTCTGTCGACTGGTCGGCAGACAGCAGATCGCCGGCGAGGTCTTTTCCGATGAGATCGCTCAAGCGGTTTACCAGTTCGGAAGCATACTCGATCTGCTTGTCGACCGTCAGCCGCATGCCCAGACCGAATTCGGCGTTGTCTTCGAACAAAGAGTTCGACCAGGCCGGTCCGCGACCGTCTTTATTGAACGACCAGGGGGTTGTCGGGAGGTTGCCGCCGTAAATTGAGGAGCATCCGGTTGCATTTGCAACGATCATGTGGTCGCCGAAGAGCTGGGTGACTAGTTTTACGTATGGAGTCTCGCCGCAGCCCATGCAGGCGCCTGAGAACTCGAAAAGCGGTTCAAGAAGTTGTACATCTTTCACAAGGCCGAAATTCAACTCGCTTCGCTTCGGGTCCGGGATCTCGAGGAAGAAGTCCCAGTTTACGCGCTCCTGTTCCCGGATAGGCGCCTGCGGTTCCATGTTGATGGCTTTGCGCGACACGTTTGACTTATCTTTCACAGGACAGACGTCGACACAGAGGGTGCAGCCGGTGCAGTCTTCCGGGGCGACCTGGAGACTGTATTCAAGGTCACTGAACTGCTTCCAGCGCGCCTTAGCGTGCTTGAAAGATTCAGGCGCATTGGCAAGCTGCGACGGTTCGTATACTTTTGCGCGTATGACCGCATGCGGACAGACCAGCACGCATTTGCCGCATTGGATACAGATGTCTTCATCCCAGACCGGGATTTCCAGAGTGATGTTGCGTTTTTCCCATTTCGTCGTACCGGACGGATAAGTGCCGTCTACCGGCATGGCGGAGACAGGAAGGTCATCCCCCTCGCGGGCGATCATGCGAGCTGTGACGTTTTTGACGAAGTCAGGCGCGTTTGCGGGCACAGGTGGGACCATTTCAATCAGGCTGTCTGCGATTGAAGGAACCTCCACTGCATGCAGGTGGTCCAGCGCCTGGTCGACCGCAGCATAATTGCGCTCGACAACTGCTTCGCCGCGTTTGCCGTAGGTCTTCTTGATCGCCTCTTTAATCTTGGCAATGGCTTCATCGCGCGGCAGTACTCCGCTGATGGCAAAGAAACAGGCCTGCAAGATCGTATTAATCCTCCGGCCCATTCCTGTTTTTTCTGCGACTGCATAGCCGTCCACGACGTAGAATTTCAACTGCTTGTCGATGATTTGCTGCTGCACCTTGCGCGGTAGTTCCTGCCAGACTTCGTCGGGTCCGAAGGTGCTGTTCAACAGGAATGTTGCGCCTTTTTCGGCGGCCTTGAGGACGTCGATTTTCTCAAGGAAGTTGAACTGGTGGCAGGCGACAAAGTTGGCTTTGCTGATCAGGTAAGTCGATTTGATTTCCTTGGGGCCAAAGCGCAGGTGGGAGACCGTGATTGCGCCGGATTTCTTTGAATCGTAAACGAAATATCCCTGCGCTTCATTGTCGGTTTCTTCTCCGATGATTTTGATTGAGTTTTTGTTCGCACCAACAGTACCGTCGGCGCCGAGACCGTAAAACACTGCCCGCACGGTATTCTTGTCTTCCGTGGAGTATTCAGGGTCGTATTCAAGGCTCGTATGCGTAACATCGTCCTTAATGCCGATTGTGAAGTGGTTCTTCGGCGCAGGTTGCTCGAGTTCATCGAAGATGCGCTTCACCATCGCCGGTGTAAATTCCTTCGATGAGAGACCGTAGCGGCCGCCGATAATGCGAGGAGGCGGAGCGCCGTTGGTCTGCGCTTCGAGGATGGCGGTGAGGACATCCTGGTAAAGTGGTTCGCCGGCAGAACCAGGTTCTTTGGTCCGGTCAAGCGCCGCAATGGCTCGGACAGAACTGGGTAGAGTGTTGACAAAGCTGGAGATATGGAAAGGTCGGTACAGCCGCACCTTAACGAGGCCGACTTTTTCACCCTCAGCGACCATGCGGTCAACAGTTTCATGGGCAGTTTCGGCGCCTGAGCCCATCATCACGATCACGCGCTCTGCGTCAGGTGCGCCCA
>JBFGQG010000129.1:0-8451 GCA_041564295.1 Anaerolineales bacterium
AGACTCGTTCGACGCCCTGACGCCTTTCAAGCATTTCGAACCGAACTACATCATCAAAAATGCCGCTTACGATATGCCGTTCGTGGTGCTCAACGTGACCGTTACCGCGATTGCGATCGCCGCCAGTTACGTACTGTACCGGAAGCGGAACATCCACACTGCAGTATAAGGAGCTGCCATGAACATCCTTCTGAGAGAACTCCGAGCGAACCTGAAATCACTGATAATCTGGAGTGTGATCGTCTTGCTGTTCGTCATCGTCGGTTTTTCCAAGTTTTCGGCTTATGAAGGGAACCCGGAACTGCTGGCGATCCTGGACAGCATACCCCCGGCGATGCTTGAAGCTTTCAACTTCAACGCCTTCAACCTGACGACCATTAGCGGATTCTTCGGCGTGATGTTCACTTACTTCGCCCTGCTGCTTTCGATTTCGGCAGCAATGTGGGGCACCGACATCATCACGAAAGAAGAGCGGGATAAGACGGTCGAGTTTATCCTGACGCTGCCCGTGAAACGGGAAAAGCTCGTCATCAGCAAGATCCTTGCTGCACTGGTCATCTGCGCTGCGATGGTGTTGGTCTCCTGGGGGGCAACGCTGCTCGGGTCTTCGTCCTATAAAACAGATAGCGCATTCTACGAATTTGTGGCGTTATCGATGCTGGCATTATTCATGATGCAGGTCATCTTCCTGGCGATCGGAATCTTGATTGGCAGCGCGATGAAACACTTCAAGCGGGCGAGTTCACTCGCGGTTTCGGTGATCATAGCGACATATTTCCTGTCGATCCTGTCCGGTTTAGACAAAGACCTGGATTTTTTGAAATACTTCACGCCATTTAAATACTTCAATCCTGCTAACCTGCTGCACGAATCCCGGTTAGAAATGACGTTTGTCTGGATCTCGGCCGGAATCGTGATCGCCAGCCTGGCTGGAGCCTTATTTTCATATTCGCGCAGGGATCTTTATATTTAGGAAAAAAAAGAAGTGAGACTTTTTCAAAAGTCTCACTTCATGCTTTAATCGAAGCGATACTTATTTCAATCGTTCCGCTTCTTTTTTCCGCTTAATCTCAGTCGTTCTTACGCATGCCATCGAGCCAGCGCTCGACTTCTCGGCCGGCCAGGTCGCGGCTGCCGAGGCCGAAGGCCAGCGCCGCCGCGACGCCCAATGCACCGAGCATGATCCCGAATGCCAGGTTTACGATTTCATCGGCGATGCCCATCTGGCGCAGAGCCATCGCGCCTGCAAAGACGAGGATGGCGATGCGGGCCAGGTTGGCTGTGAAAGTCGCTTGCTGACCTCCCGTGCTGACGATGACATTGCGCGTCAGGTTGGCCAGGTACAGGCCGATGGCAAAGATGATCAGCGCGAGGAGCACCTGCCCGCCGAACGCGGTGAAGTTCACGATCATTTCCGCCAGTAAGGTGAAGCCCAGCAGATTGGCCGCTTCGGTGGCGGCAAACAGCATCACGGCCACGACGACCAGGTAAGCCAACACGTCTGCCGGAGTGCGCTGACCTTCATCGACTTCCATCTTGAAGCCGAGCAGTTCGGGCAGCCGGTTGAAACCGATACCTGTCAGGATTCCGGCGAGCAGACCGGCGACCACGCGGGCGATCATGTACGCCAGCACCAGGAGCACCGTGGCTCCGAGGATAGCGGGGATCGCCTCCAGTGCGGTGGACAGCATCTGTGTAGCCGGTGCGGAGATCCCGGTCAGGTTGAGGCGGTCCAGCGCCGCGATAATGCTGGTAATCAGTATGAACGCGTAGACCACCGTGCCTGCCAGCTTAGACAGCGATTGTTGATCAGAAAGGCCGACGCGCTCGCCAAACCGGTCCAGGCCAATCACCATTAGCAGATTTGAGGTCACCTGCCGGAGGATGCGGGCGATGAACCAGCCGATCAGCAGCACCAATCCTGCTGCAAAGGCGTTGGGAATGGACTGCAGCATGGTATCGACCATGTTCTGGACAGGGGCGACCAACCCCTGCATCCCCAACTGCGCCAGAATAGCGGGCAGGAAGAACAAGAAAACCAGCCAGTAAGCAGCGGTCGCGAGCGAGTTGGAAAGTGAGAGTTGATCGGTTTCGTCCAGGTCAGCCTGAGCGGCAAGCCGCTCATCGAGCTTCGTGCGGTTGGCGATGGCCATGATCAGGAAGCGCACGACCCGGGCAAGCACCCAGGCGACGAGCAATATCGCAAGCGCTCCGACAAGGCCGGGAACGAAACCGGCGATGTCGTTCAGCAGGGACTGGAGCGGGCCAGAAACGGCCGGGAGTTCTATAGCGTTGAAGAAACCGACGACACCGATTAGCAGGACCACATAAAAGACGATCCTGGCAATCCATTTCTCCAGGTCGATACGGGTCTCGGCATCGGGCCCGGAGATCGCTTCGGCAAGCCGTTCATCGAGTGTGGTCCGCCTGAGTCCAGCGCGTACGAGCGCAGCCAGGATCAATGCGGCAAGCCAGCTAACGAAAAGGATTCCCAAGCCGGCAAGCAGCGTAAGCGCTCCTTGACTGACACTGGTAAGCAAGTCGTTCACTATTCCTTGTAAATCCATAACCTTCCTCCTTATGGTTGTTTCAGCTAGACTGCAGATAGGTGCAGGCTGCTTATTAAGTTGTTTTGAGTTTCTGGTTAATTAATATTATAGCGAATTGGCTGAAAACTTGCCTTGATCCTGACAATATTTTCGAATACCAGCAAGGGTGGCGTTCAGATCGCTTGAAATGATTTTCGATTCAGGCGATAATAGTTTGAAGAGAGATCTCTTCCTGATGACGATGAAAATGCAGGGATAAGAAGAAATGGCGAACCGAGAAGCGTCCGCCTATTTCTCTCGGGCGATTAAGTTTCACATCGTCTGCGAGCATTCGTTACGCAACTCATCATGTTTGAGCAGAAATGCTAATTATGCTCAGAAGTCCACCCATGAATTTTGTGTCTTATTGTGATCCGGTGATTCGGATAAGCTAATAGTCTTGAATCGTATTTGATGATCATGAAAGATTGGATAGCCAGCAAGGAGGCAAATACGTAAATGGACGACAAAACAACCGAAACGAGTCAAAGTCCGGTTAAGAATGGTGAAAAGGAAAAAAGCAAGACCTCCGACGACCGCGTGGAAATACCTGTACCATGGTCCACGAATCCTTTTGTCATCAGCGGCCGCAGTACATCTTTATTGACCCTCATCATTGGGGTCACCCTGGGCCTGGGCCTGATCGGGACCGCCGTCTATACCAACAGACCACAGCCTTTTACGGAGGCGCTCTCAAACAACGTGATCGGAACTGTGCTGGCGAAGACGCCGACTCAGACCGCTTCACCTACTCCCAGCCCGACATCCAACGTGACACCGACGCCGCGCGAAATCGAAATAACCGTAGAAGTAACCCGTGAGGTGACCCGGCAGGTCATCGAACCTGTAACTCCGCAAGTTGTCGTTCAAACCGTAGAAGTGACCAGGCAGGCCACCGTAATCGTTACTCCCACACCGATGCCCGTTCCGGCCCTATTGGCAGATCGAATCGGCAATGCCTTCAGTGATGCGCAAAACTTCCTCATAACAAGAGACCCTGCTTCGCTGAGCGACCTTTGGGGGAACAAAGGGTCAATTACATCAGACGTAGAGCGATTAAGGGGGTCTTTTATCAGTATCGAAAGTGCAAAATGGACCGTAGAAGACCTGGAAATCACCAAGAAGGATGAATCCGTCGAAGTTTACACGCTCAGTGTAAAAACGGTTCTGGAGATCAAGGGGACGGTGGAATGCATGAATAACAGGACGAACAATATTTTCAATTTAATATTCGCCGGCGTTATCCGGGCGGAAATCCAATCCGGAAACAATGCGCAGTGGGTCAAAATTTACTCCTGGACGCCCGATCACCAAACCACCCTGTATGAACAGCTTTGCAAATCGTCATCACCATGAGGATCCGTTTCACTTTTAAGCTACAGAATAATACGGATCTGAAATTTCGATTTATTCCTGAACTATCCTGAGAATTTCACCACAAACGAGGTCCGGATTGACGAGCATGTCAAAATGCATGGCGTTCCTTTCAACCACCAGCCAATTTTTCCGCTTCGCCTGGTCTTTGTCCCATTCATATGAAGCTGTGTATTTGATGTAAGCGCACGGCGCATCGGGCCAACCAGCAAAGACTGGTATTTTTTCTTGAAAAAAGGGCAGTGCACGGGGGTTGATTTCTGAAATAATCCGGTTGCGCCAGTCTTTGTTCGGGATAACGTCCTGTAAATCTTCATCCTCCCACATCGGGAACCTCTTTCCCGACTTGAGTCCTTGATAGAACCGCTCTGCCCAGTCCGGGTCTTGTTTTCGCATAAGATCGAGCCGGCTGGATTTGTCCTGTGGAATCCCAGCGTCTACAAAAACATAATAAGCAATTGGGTGGTCCGTCACCTGCCTGATTGCCGGCAAAACCGGTCCAGAACCGCTGTGCGATACGAGTATGATTTTTTGGCCGGTGGCAATCCCTGAGAAAACCTTTTTCATTGATTCCGCATGTTGGCGCCAGTACGGCATTGTTGAATCTGGAAGATCAACGAGGGTCGGGACGACGACTTCAAGCCCGTGACCTTCCAGTTCTCGCCGGACGAGCTCCCACGTTGACGGCCCGACAAGCGGACTGTGGATCAATACGTAGGTGACCGGCTGATTCAATTTACCCTCTCCAATTACGAGTTTATTAGCATTCTTCATACGGATGTTTGTGCGCAGCCACAGCGCAAAACATGAAATTTTCTCCCTGCGGCGTTCCGCAAGGCAACCCCACCTCATCATAACCGATCGATTTTTAGAAACCAATCCTCAGACTTCGTGCCGGCGCGGCAAGATTCGGCCTGGATGGGTCGTTTACCCGAAAATGAGAAACACGTAATCAATTCATAAGGAATCCATAAGAGTTGGGTAATAAATGGTGGTTAGACTGCAAATCGGATCAAACGTCCTGCCAAGCATTCAGCCCTGTACGAGGTTTATCCGCTGAAACTGGGCTGAAAAGAAATGTTGGTGGATTGTCCTGGTGGATCCATATTGGTAACGGAACTCAACGAATCTTTGAAAAGGAGGTGTAAAGCTCATTTCTTATCTGCAAATGTATCCTGAATTGAAACAATGAAAAAGGAGAAAAGTATGTCTCGCAAATTAATTACGTTGACCATCGTATTAATCCTCAGCCTTGTTACAGTGCTGCCGGCTTTTGCAGCTCCTGGCAAGCCTAATTTTGGCCCTGCGCTCTGGGCTGACGGGAAGCAGTTCGGTACGAAAGCTGCTGCCGCTATCCCTGCGCCCAACGCAGCCAACCTGCGCTCTTTCGATAAGCTCTTCGTGATCACGAACAGCAACAACCCTGCCGGGCAGCTGCCGGTGGCTGAGGCCGCGCCTGGAAACCCGAATTACAATGGTGGGCGCTGGTACACCCAGACAGTCGAGTGGACGGCTTCCGGCTTCGCTGACCACGGTACTGTCCCGGTGCTGACCTCCTACTCCGATGTCATGACGCATTACAAACTGGGCCACCTGACGATCACCCCTGGGACCTTCGCCGGTGGGCCTCCGGCATTCTTCGAGTGCCCGCTGCTGCCGGTCAAATAAACAATTTCAAGCAGGCATGGCAGGTCGTGCGCTTCTATGGATTGAGCGTAGACCTGCCATGCCTTTTTTAAAGCGATAGGACCATCATGTATACGATTCAGCCGAGCGCAGGAAATGCTTTCATAACTTCCCTGCAACCGGCGTTGGCTTTCTTCAAGCCCCTCGTCATAAACTCCACGCTTCTTCGGCGAGTCTCTGGCGATTGACTCCGTTCCTGACAAGGAACTCTAAAGCTGCAAGCTCATTATTCTGATAAGATCAATATCTGTTTGAATATGCCATACACACAAGGAAGGGAGTCATAATGAATTTACCAGAATACGAATACAAAGGCCTGATAGCAGAATCCTGGGATGTTTTAAGAGGAGACACATCGAATTGGCCTGACCGCACATTCTACCTGGAGCTGATCAAAAAGTACGGCCAGCCCGTACTTGACGTCGGCTGCGGAACGGGGCGACTGCTGCTCGATTACCTGGCCCAGGGTGTCGATATCGACGGGGTTGACAACTCGCCGGACATGCTCGCAATCTGCCGCAGGAAAGCGGCTGATTTGGGTCTAAAGCCTGACCTCTACTTGAAACACATTGAAAATCTCACGTTCCCAAGGCGTTACCGAACCGTCTTGATCCCCTCGAGCACCATTCAACTGATTACTGAACCGTCTATGGTAGTCAGGGCGCTGCAGCGCATTCGAGATTTTCTGCATGAAAACGGCATCGTTGCTGCCTCGATCATCGCAATCGCGCCGGAGAACGGATCACGGATATCTGAATGGGAAGCAAAAGCCGAGCGAGAATCAGACGGCGTAACGTTCCGGCGAGTTGCCTGGTCGCAATACAACCCCGATACAGAGACGGAGGACACGCGCGATCTGTACCAGAAAATCGTGGATGGGCGGGTCGTCCAGGAGGAACGGCACGAGCGCCTCTCCGCTACCCGCTCGTACGACCAGGCCCAGGCCAGAGCGCTCTTCGAGGAAGCTGGTTATCGCCAGGTTGACCTCTTGAGCGGCTTCACTTTCGATCCTGCTCAGCCTGATGACAGGCTTTTTGTCGTAATCGCCGGGAAATGAGGCGCCGGTTCGCTTTTATTGATCCAGATCTGGGCGTCCGTTTTCGGTACGCGGACCCCACCCCACAGGGTTTCAAAATCCGGTTCGCGGAAAAAGTGCAGCCCACAGGCCGGCGTATGCACCTCACCTCTCCCGGATCGCACGAAATTTACTTTGAAGTCGCCCGTTACCCTGAGATCGAAATAAAAGCAGCATTTGACCTTTTCCGGCAGGGGCTGCCTGTGGAGGAAATGGCCCTGGAAATCAGCGGCCCGGAAACAGCGACGGTTAGCGGACGTACAGCCCAAAAATACTCGATTATTTGGCCTGAGAAAAGCAGGTGGGTTTATTTCGTGGAGAATAAGGGGGGAACGTACCGGGTCATACTTGATCCGGAGTCGCTGCTCAATCGAGATCTTCTAGATACCTTGAAATTTATATAGACATGGCAAGTCTTTAAGACTTGCCATGTCTTAACAACACCTTTTCGATATCCCTGACCCGGTGGAAAGCAGAATGACCGTCCAGATCGTAAGGCCATCTGGGTCTTCGCTCCCTGCCGCTGAACCATTCATCCGGGGCAGCCCTCAACGCTTCCAGAACTTCTTCCTGCACATGCCTGTGCCACGCAAGCACCTCTTCCGGAGAGCGGTCACGCCAGCGCAAATAGATAAGCCGGTTCGCCTCGTGTTCCCCGAGTCCCTGCTCTTCCGGAGGGCGGCGCTGCCCCCTGGCAAACCGGGCTACATCGGCCTTCCAATGTGTGATATGGGCCAGGGCATCCATTACCGTCCAGTGGTCCTTCGTTTCTGATCGACTCAGCGGGCGCTCCCAGTCTTCTTTTGCCAGGTCGGCAACTAGCCGATCAAGGAGCTCGAAGTCCCGGATGGTGCGTTCTATAACTTCTTCCCGATTATGACGCATTTTTTAAGTACCTCCCGGCGATTTCAGGCTCTAAAAACAGATTCGCGTAAAAAATCACAAAATTGCAGTTGAATTCTGTTTATTATATACTTCTGTTCAACTATTCCACGTTTTATAAATCCAGCTGCTAACAAAGAATAAGATTTAACGGGGCTTTTCCAGTAAAAACCTACATTCTCCATAATGCATCGTAAACCAATCGGCGTACACGTCTTGATCGTTTCTCTAAATAACCTATTCGGAGGTTGAAAAACCTCAAAAGGAGAAATGCCCAACATGTGAATGGCCTGGCAAGCCCGCTCTCTCCACCGACGAAGTTGTCGCGCCGGTTGGAGTCGGACAAGTATTTAACGAGGTCACGCATAGGAGATTGAGATGGTTACAAAATTACTACTTGCCCGAAAAACCGTATTTGCGGCGGTGCTGGTCATTACTTTGAGTATTGTGCAGGTCGCGTATGCTGTCGCACCGGCCAATGACAATTTTGCGGATGCTGAGGAAATCTCATCACTGCCCTTTAACGTTTCAGTGGATATTACAGACGCCAATTTAGAGCCGGACGAACCGCAAACATGCTTTTTCATGGAACGAACTGTCTGGCATAGGTTTACTCCCACAGAAACGAAGACAGTCCGAGTGACTTCGTTAGGCAGCAGCGTCAGCACCAACATAAATGTGTACCACGCAACCGGACCAGGTATATCCGATCTCTCTGCACTGATGTGCACAGCCTTCGCTCCCCCACAAACATTTCTTGCTGAGGCAGGGAAAACCTATTACGTGCAGTCTGGTGCGCTTTTCGGTGAAGTCGGAACGATCTCCATTAACCTGGAAGAAGTTCTC
>JBFGQG010000130.1:0-8431 GCA_041564295.1 Anaerolineales bacterium
CTACGATTAAAAATTTTAAAATTGGGACTTGAGCTCTTTACACCCTCTAAAATATTCTCCAAATAAGGCCCTCTAATACCCAAAAAACGTCTAATTGCGCACTTATGCGTCCCTCATACTAAGGTAACTGGCTTTCGAAGATTTTAAAGTATTTAGCGTTCTCTAAGGCAAGGAACTTGCACACTCAAATTTACAACTTCGATCTCCGATTTCACCGTCACAAACTGAATGCTCTTACAACGACCTTTATTCCTACCCCCTGACCCCATTTGAGAACCGTCTCAAGGTCCCGATCCGGGCCGGCGAGAAGCTGCCAGAAGGGGGACTGGATGGCACATATATAACCGGCTCTTTCTTGGAAAGCGAGAGCTAACTACTGATAACGACAGAATAATCTAAACCAATTCATGGTCAAAAACGACAGAGAAAGGTTAGATTCATTTGCAAGGACCAGTAAGATTGCCGCACTTCCCTCAGCCGTGGAGCGGTATTCGGGAGGGTAAGACGATTTCAACTGACCGCCTTCTTCACGAGCGCTACGATCCTTTCCTCTACGGGGGCAGTCAACTCTTTCAACGCGAAGGCAACCGGCCAGAGAGTGCCTTCATCAAGGTTCGCCATGTCGCTGAAGCCGAGCGTCGCGTACCTCGTTTTAAACTTATGCGCGCTCTGGAAGAAGCAGACTACCTTGCCGTCCATGGCATACGCGGGCATCCCATACCAGGTTTTCGGCATGAGGGCTGGCGCGCTGGTTTTGATGATCTCATGGAGCCGCATAGCCATGGCGCGTTCCGGTTCCGGCATTTCAGCAATCTTCGCTAACACATCGCTTTCCCCGTCTGCTTTGCCCTTCTTCGCACGTGTGCCGGGGCGCGCGTCCGCCTTCAGCTCCAGAGCTCGCTCCTTCATCGCGGCGAGTTCTTCATCTGTAAATCCCTCAATCTTCTTTTTGTCCCCGTTCGTGATCTCAGCAGACATAAGTGTGTCCTTCTTCTGACTCATAGTAAGCTCCTTGACAGGCATTGATTCTTGTTTAAGACTGATTTCTACCAGCCCATGATAGGGAGGTGAGATATTCCAGAACGTTTATTCTGGATCGTCAAGAAAATGTCCCGAAAAGCCGTCTTATGCCTGGAGCTTATCCGTAATCTCAACAGCCTGGTCTATTCTGAGTGTAAAATCTCTGGTTCAAACAACCAGGTTCCCCAACATCCGGGTGAAAGTAAGCCCAAATTGCACAGTTCGAATTGGGTGGCTACCACCACTAAATGAATGCTTCTCAAACAATTTGTACAGCAGCCCGCTATCGAATCCTGTGAACCGGGTCGGACAACCGGACAGGACCAGGAGAAGGTGGGCAAGCGCGAACGGGTGAACTACCCGAAGCCCCTACACCAACCGGTTCATCGCATCGCGGGCTCGATCAAACGCCGGCTTTGCCCGGATGCGTTCAAAAATATCCATGGCACGATTGTACAACGCCTCGGCAGCTTCCTGGTCCCCTCGAGTGGATTCGAGCAGTCCTAATTCCGTCAATGTCCGGCCGGCCTGCCAGTCCATCCCGGCTTCCTCAAAGACCAGTAATGCTGCGTTCAGTGCGGTCCGAGCCTCATCATGTGCTCCGGTTAGGCGGTGCATCACCCCCTGCGCCCGCTGCGCAATGGCCGTATAGGGCAGATGCTGGTCCCTATCCGCAAGTTCGGATAGCCGTGGTACAAACTTTTCCAGGGCCGGCAGGTCTTCAGAAATCACTGCGCCTTCCACGATCATCATGTAAACGATGTGCTCGTGGGCCATCGTGCCTCGTTTGACCGGCTGACCGGAGAGTTCAAGGGAAGCTTCTAATCTTTTCGAGACGAGGGCGAACTCGCCCTCTGCCATAAGCGGGAGAGAGTCTCAATAGAACTGGTTGCGCTGCCATTCTTCACGCTCGCCGGACATCGAAACCATATAATCATACGCTTCCTTGTGATAGGCCTCTGCTTTTTCGATTTCACCACGCAACGCGTGGACGCTCGCGCTCAGCGCGACAAAAAATCACGTTTCTCCCACGCGCTCGCGCGTGTAGCGAAGCTCCAGGTCTCGCCATTTTTCTTCGATTGAAAGGACGTCGTCCCACCGGTCTGACCTGAAATAACATTGTGCCTTCAGCCCAAAAGCATTTGCAATCTGGTCCGGGACCTGGCGTTCCGCGGCTAATTCTGCGGCTTTTTCCAGGTAAGGCAGGGCCTTTTCATACTCCCCTACGTACATCCAGGCTGCACCCATCCCTCTCTGGGCATCAATCTGTTCACGGGGATCCGGGAAATTTTCACGGAGTGTCACATCCAGGCGGCGTTCTGCAATCGCCAGGTGTTCCTTCAGCCTGCTCTGGCCGTCGAGTACGCTGGCAAGCGCGTCCAGTGCACGGGAAAGCAGCTCATCGATATTCAATTTCTCCGCCATGGTTACCGCGGCTTCAGCAAAAGACTGCGACCGCTGCCAGTTCGGCGGAGACTGGTTTCTCCAGGCATCGACTGAAAGCGTCACGAGATCGAGCACGATTTCCGGGTGTTCATCCTCAGCGTAGTTTTCTCCGATCGTCTTTTCGAGCCGGAGGACTGACCGTTTGCTGGTCTCCGACATGCTCAGGTACACATCGGCGTCGACTGACCATTTCGCTGTCGTGGCGATTTCGACGATTTTACGGTTCAGCCGAAGACAAACGACCAAATCACCGTCCGGTATGTTCTCCCAAATTTCGAGCGCCTGACCGTAAAACCTGATCGCCTCCTCAAAATCACGCACGAGCCGGCACACATCCGCCAGTTCTTCCCTCACAGCCAAATGGATTTCGTGGTCGGTCTCCTGGTCGATCAGTTTCAAGGCCGATTCCAGGTTCTGGACGGCTTCTTCATACGCAAAGATCGCAACTGCCTGGTTGGCAGCCATGCGCAGGAAGTGCACGGCCTTTTCTTCGACTTTCGCCAGTGTATAGTGGTGCGCCAGTAAGCCGTAATGGCTTTCGAGTCTCTCAGAATACAACGCTTCAATAGCACTCGCGACCTTGAAGTGGAACTCCCTGCGGTGCCTGAGCAGTATCGTCTTGTAGATGGCCTCCTGCGTGAGCGGGTTTCGGAACGCATATTCAATTTCCGGAACGCGCGCAGACTCGCGGATCAGGTCCAGGCGCAGGAGCGTGCCGACGTGTTTGTTCAACTCAGGGCTGGTTTCATCCACAGCCTGGAGCACCCTGAGGTAGAAATTCCGCCCGATCACTGATGCCAGTTGTAAGGTCGAACGCGTCGCCTCTTCGAGAAGGTCCATCCGCGCTGCGAGCAGCGACTGAAGGTTGTCCGGAATTGAAAAATCGGCACTCTCGCTGGTCGCCACCCAGTAACAAACTTCTTTCCCGTCGACGATCCGGTCCTGCCGAACGACGATCTGGTTATCGATGAGCGTTCGCACAACTTCTTCTATGAAGAACGGGTTGCCGTCCGATTTTTCGATGATGCTCGACCGTAACAGCTCAGGTATTTTCGGAATCGACAGCAGCCGGTTGACGAGCTCGTTCGAATCGCTTTCCGACAATGGGCGTAATGAGATTTCGGTGTAGCGGTGGTGGTGGTTATCGTCGGCGCTGGTCTTAATTTGCCAGGCTCCGGACTGGCGGTCCACGCGCATGGCACAAATTAACGCCAGCGGCAGTTCCTCGGTGAGTTTTAGAATATTATGAATCAGATCTATCGAGGCCTGGTCGGACCAATGCATATCGTCAAAAACAATGACGGTCGGTTTTTTGGCAAATTGCAATCGCCACCACGTTTCGATCAGATCCAGGAGTTCGCCTTTGAAGGCTTCGCCGTCAAGGTGTTTTCCGTTTCCGTTCTGCTGTGAGCTAATGCCAAAAAGCGCTTCGAGCACGTTGCTAAACCGGTCCCGGTGGTCTTCAGGAAATTCGTCAA
This sequence comes from Anaerolineales bacterium, assembly GCA_041564295.1. Lineage (GTDB taxonomy): Bacteria > Chloroflexota > Anaerolineae > Anaerolineales > JABWBV01 > DATDOR01. The sequence goes on from JBFGQG010000130.1 coordinate 3,945, forward strand.
CGAGGGTGGAAATCTTCTTCTGCAGAACGCGCGGTGGATCGTCATAACCGATACCAATTACGGTACGGATCAAGCGCTGCAAAAGGCCGTATGCCTGCTTGTTTTCATATGATAGGCTGCTCGTTTCGAACCAATACTCTTCTTCGCCCACAGTTTTGTCGAAATATTTGTGCATCTCCCGGACCAGGCGAGTTTTTCCCAACCCGGCTTCCCCAAGGACCATTGAAATGCGCCCTACTCCGCGTTTTATATCGTCGACGACGTCGTGCAAGAGCTGGAGCTCGACTTCACGACCGACCATTTCCGCGTGCAACCCTTCAATACCACGCACACGTCCGGATTGGACTTTTCGGCCGATGACACGGTACGCCTTGATTTTTTCGTCTTTCCCTTTGATTTCGATATCTCCAAGTTCTTCAAATTCAAACAGGGGTTTGACTAACTTGTAAGTATCATGAGAGATCTGGACTGTACCCGGAAGCGCAGTCTGCTCCATACGTGCAGCGAGATTGATCGCATCGCCGAGGGCTGAGTATTCCATGCGCAAGTCCGAGCCCACTGTGCCAACGACGACCAGCCCCGTGTTGATCCCGACGCGCACGTTGAGATCGATACCCCAATCACGCTTGATTTTTTCCCGGTAAGGGGCGAAACCGACGTGGATGTCCAACCCGGCAAGGACTGCCCGGTGAGGGTCGTCTTCGTGCGCGAGCGGCGCCCCAAAGAACGCCAGGATCCCGTCTCCCATCAAGCGTGCAACAGTACCCTCATATTCGTATACTGGCCGGATCATATGCTCGAATGCGCCGTTGATAATCTCGGTCCATTCTTCGGGGTCAAGATGTTCCGCGGCAGATGTGGAACCCTTCACATCGCAAAAAAGCATGGTGACGACCCGTCTTTCTCCGACCATATCGCCGCGATCCTGGGCTGCCTGCAATTTTTCTTTCAAAGCCGCAGGCACGAATTTTTCGATCGGGGAACTGGGTTCATCTGCCGGCCTGGGGAGGGGTACGCGCGCTGGTGTTGAAGGGACCGGGTCGGTTTTCACATGGGCAACCGGATCAGGCTTGGGGAGGATGCTTTCAGGCTGTTTTTGCGGTTGTTGTTGTTGTGGTTTCGGAATTTCTACCGGCTCGACTGTTTCCAGAATTTTTGCCCCAAGCTGCAGACCGCACCGGTCGCAAAATTTTGCCTGGCTGACCATTCTACGACTGCAGCGGTCACATACAACCGTAATCCGGTGATTACAGTTCATACAAAAATTAGCCTCATCGTCATTTGTAGTCTGGCAAATTGGGCACGTCAGCGACATTGATTCCTCTCGTCTTCAATAAAGACTCGAATTACTAAATCAGGCTTTTTCTCACAAGGTTGATCGACAGCACAAGAAGAATAGTAAATATCGTAAAGAAAATGGAAGCAACCGCGATGCCGGTTGCGACGTCTTTCGCAACGATCATTGGGTTGTCAGGCAGCGAACCTTTGAAATGTTCAAAGAGGTTGTAAACATAGATGTAAGCAGCGACGGCGAGGGGCGGAATGGGTAAGAAGAAACGGATATAACGTGAAAATGAATCTCGGAAAAAATAAAGCGTAAGGCCTGTAATCAATATGAATAAACCGGCAGCAGATAGGGTCAGTATATTGGTCAGAAATGTGTCGTTTTTCATTGCTCTCGAATCAGGGTCTGAAGCGACTCAACTTTCAGGAAGGGAGTTACCAGTCAAGGCGTTCATCCTCTGTGGGACCGCATCAAGTTTATTAATGATGTAGATATCTATTATTTGATGGCAGTGACGGAAAATATTTCGCTTTTTCAAGCGGTTAGACGTACGGATTATACATTGGATTGTCGAATGATATCCTGACAGTTTCGGTTCTGTCTTGATTCAGTAAGTGTGTTTAAAAAATCCGCCCGATGTATTTTTATACACCGGGCTTCATATGGTTGTATTCGGCCGTTCTACAGCTCAGGAATTTTTAGAACCATCCCGGGCTTTACCACATTGGGGTTGTCCCCGATCTCCGCCTTATTTTCTTCGTATATCGCCATATATTTGTCTTTCACCGCTGAACCGTAGTATTTCAAAGCGATTGCGCTCAACGTCTCACCGGATGCAACTGTGTGTTCCGCCAGATATTTCTTCTGCGGTTTCGGAGCCGGCCTGGCCTCCGCATCCCGCTCGGGCAGTCCGAATCGGTGCATTTTTTTCTTTTCGGGGTCTTCCATAAGTCTACCTCCATCTACATGTAATAAAAAACGGTATTGGGAACGCATCAGTCGAATGAATTTGGTCATTTCGTGAAACCGAAAGGCATAATGCCATTCCCGCCTCCGCCAAATTTTTTCGAACTGACAACGATTAGTATAACAAAAAAACTCACACCTCCTGGAGTTTTGAAAACCGGCAGAAGATATTATTGTTTTAGAAACGTTCTGTGGTTTAATAATTGAGGTTGCGCCTTAGAGAATTTGATTCGGAATAAAGGGGCAGCAGGGGCGAATCCCCTGGCGGCCTTTTCTATTTGCCTCTTTTTTCAGCCTGTGTGCGGCGCATCAGCAACAGTTTTTATGAGACAAAATCGGCGATTGAGGAACATGTCGTTTTGTCTCATGACCCGGAATTAAAATGAATATCGAATCAGGAGTACCATAATGGAAGTCTGGCGAATCAATACGCGAACACAGCAACTCACTCGTCAAGGAGTACCGATAGCCTGGGAGCGCCTCGGGGGGCGAGCGCTTTTATCGAGGATCATGGTGGATGAAATGGATGCAACCTGCGACCCTCTTGGACGAGATAACAAGTTGATTTTTGCGCCAGGCCTGCTGGTTGGTTACAACCTGTCAAGCTGTGACCGTATTTCTATCGGGGGAAAGAGTCCGCTCACGGGAGGTGTGAAAGAGAGTAATGCCGGCGGGCGGACCGGGCTCCAAATCATCAACCTGGGGATAAAGGCCTTAATTCTCGAAGACCAGCCTGAAGATGAAGGATGGTGGATCATTCATGTCAGCGCGGATGGCGTTCGGTTCGATCCAGGTGATGCTTTTGCCGGAATGGGAGTCTATGATTCTGCGCCGCCGATGCTGGAAAAATACGGCGATAAGATCGCGATCGCCCTGATCGGCCCGGCCGGTGAAATGATGCTGCAGGCTGCCGGAATACAGAACCTCGATAAAGATAAAGTGCCCTCCCGCATCGCTGCCCGGGGCGGACTGGGCGCCGTAATGGGTTCGAAACGGATCAAAGCGATCGTAATAGATGGTTCAGGCGGAAAAAAACCCGCCGTTGTCGATCCTGCGGGACTCAAGCAGGCCCGGAAAAACTACCTCAAAGGCCTCCTGGAACATCCCCAAACACAGTCTTACAAGGATTATGGCACAGCCGGAATGACGATGATGTGCAACACGTTCGGTGCACTCCCAACGCGCAACTTCTCGAGCGGTGAATTTGAAGGGGCTGAGCTTCTCTCCGGTGAGCACCTGCGCGACACATTGATCAAGCGCGGCGGCGATTGCGAACCTTCCCACCCCTGCATGGCAGGCTGCACGATTCAAAGTTCGAACATATTCGTCACCCTGGACCAGAACACGAAGGTCAGCCCGCTCGAGTATGAAACGATCGGCCTGATGGGCTCAAACCTTGGCATTGATGACCTCGACACAATTGCCCGGCTGAACTGGGAAGTTAACGACCTCGGTTTGGACACGATCGAGATCGGTGCGGCGCTTGGCGTTGCCGCAGAAGGCGGGAAGCTCGCATTTGGTGACGGAGACACTGCTCTCGAACTTGTCGCAGAAATACGTAAGGGTAGCGAAATAGGCCGGATCCTCGGTAACGGTGCGGGTTCGGCTGGTAAGGCGTTCGATGTCGAACGTGTGCCGGTCGCGAAGAACCAGGCTTTTTCCGCTTATGACCCGCGCGCCATAAAGGGCACCGGCATAACGTATGCGACCTCCCCACAGGGCGCAGACCATACTTCAGGATTAACCATTCGCTCCAATGTCAACCACCGCGACCCGAAAGGGCAGCGCGAGCTCTCACGCGAAAAGCAGATTGACATGGCCGGTTACGACAGCCTTGGCGCCTGCATCTTTGCTGCCTTCGGTTATTCGGTTGATAAAGGCGTTATCCCGGCTTTACTGAATTCTATATATGGGTGGGATGTCGGAGAATCTATTCTCCAGGAAATCGGAAAAGAAAGCCTGGTTTACGAGCGCGAGTTCAATAAGAGGGCCGGATTTACGAAGGCCGACGACCGGTTACCGGAATGGGTCGGCCGGGAACCGCTGACACCGCATAACGCCGTATTCGATGTACCTGAAGAAGACCTGGATACGGTGTTTGATTGGGAAGTTCAAAAGATATAACGACCTGAGAGAAACCGGGTATGAAACAGCGGTGTGTGAAATTGCGCCGCTGTTTTTTTGTTGCGGAAAATTGGCCAGACATGGCAAGTCTTAAAGACATGCCATGTCTGGC
>JBFGQG010000131.1:0-8372 GCA_041564295.1 Anaerolineales bacterium
CCTTCCCTTTCCGATTGGCGAAATCGATCATACCGTTATCGACCATATTTTCAAAATGGACCCCGATGACCGGATCGACCTGCCTGAATATAACCAGGCTTCGCTCAATCAGCTCTGACTCATCTTTAAAAGCCCGGATCTCGCTGGCATTGGTCGGATAAGTCTGCTGGTAAAGGTCGAGGTCCCAGGGGGCCAGGGCGTTGACGCCGAATATCCCGGCATATTTTTCATATATACGCCCGGCAGCGGGAACAGCAGTCTGTTCGATCGCGCGGCAGAATGCCTTGCTGTCCTCCGGAGTGTAATCGAATCGTTTGAGGACCTGCCAGCGGTAGGACCGGTAATCACCTGGGAAACCGGCATTGGCGGCCTGCTGCATGCGCAGGGCCAATACTTCAGTCCATAAGGCGTCGATCACCGGCTTATCGGCTAGCTCGCGTGCGGTGTACAGGTCCCATATCTTCCGGCGCGTGGCGCGGTCGGCGGAGGCGTAAGGGGATGCAAGTGCCGTGAAGGTCTGCTCCTCACCGTCCCATTCAACCGTTTGCGCACCGACGACCTTGTTAAATTGCATGGCATTCTCCTGCTCTGCAATTTTGAGCGGCAGGTTCGCTTCACGGAACAGCGCGGCATCAACCCTCATCCTGCGCAGCGGGTATTCGAAGCCGGCCGGCTCTCCGTGAGCATCGCAGTGAATAAGCAGCTTTTCGATGAGCTTCTGCGTTGCCTTTTGGATTTCCGGGGAAATTTCCTCCAGGAAGGCTTTATACAACGCCTCGTTTTCTTCGTTGGTCGTATCCTGCAAATTCTTTACCCGGGTCCGCGCTTCTCGCTCGATAAACAGGCTCTGCAGTTCACTCCAGTCGTGTAGCCAGGCGTCGATCGTTTCTGCGGTTAGCGCACGGCTTTCAAGGTCATCGACCAACGGACGGATTTCATCCCAGGAAAGGGTCATGAAGGTGTGGATGGAAGGTATTTTTTTTTGCATGTTGGTTTTCAGGGATTAGGTTTAATGTATTCAGTCGAAAAGCGAAGATTTCCAGAGAATCTGCGAGGCGTTTCGGCAATATTAAAAGTTCTTTGATCGTTCAATTGGCTGGTCTCACTTATTTATACATCATCGCAGATTATTCCTCACGCGGATCAAGGCTCTCATTGAAACAGGGGGGCTTCTTTTATTGGTTCGCAGATTCGCAAATTCGCTACTCCGCATCTGCTCGGAAACGTCGTCGAAATTCATCCAGCTGGATATATTCGCCCGCGTCCTCCACATACCACAAGTCCCATCCATTGCAGGGCGCGCCGCCGGCGTAGTGGGTGCCGGCTTTGTGAATGCTGCCGATAAATCCATCAGCAGTGAGGAGTCGCGCGTCTGGACGGATGTCAGCACAGCGTTCATGGTCTTTCATAAAGAAGAGGCGCTGGCCCGGGCGGAGGTAGCCGCTTTCGAGCAATGCGGAAAAGGGAACGCGCTTGAGTGCGCGTTTTTTTCCGCGGACGTCAAAAGTCCTTCCTGTGAAGGGTTCCTGTTCAATTTCATCGATCCGGCGCTGCGCAAGCTCGATGTATTGCGGTTCTCGTTCTATACCGATCCAGTTCCTGTGGAGTTTTTTTGCGACCGCGCCCGTAGTCCCGCTCCCGAAGAAAGGATCGAGGACGAGGTCGCCGGGATTGGTTGATGAAAGCAGGACGCGGTAAAGCAAATTTTCGGGCTTCTGTGTTGAGTGCCCTTTCTCGCCGTTTTCATCGCGCACACGTTCATTCGGTTTGGCCAGCTGGAGAAGCCACCAATCGCTCCGCATTTGTTTACCTTCGTTCAGGCCTTTCATCGCATGGTGGTTAAACGTGTAGCTGCGACCTTCGCCTGTGCTGGCCCAGACCAGGGTTTCGTGGGCGTTGGTGAAGCGAACGCCTCGAAAATTCGGCATCGGGTTGGTCTTAATCCAGACAACGTCGTTCAATATCCAAAAACCCAGGTCTTGCATGATCGCCCCCACACGGAAGATGTTGTGGTAGCTGCCGATGACCCAGATAGATCCGGTCGGTTTGAGCACGCGCTTACAGGCTGAGAGCCAGCTTTGTGTGAACCGGTCGTAAGCTTTAAAACTTTCAAATTGGTCCCAACCATCGGTAACGGCGTCAACACGGCTAAAATTGGGACGGTGAAGCTCCTTGCGGAGTTGCAGGTTGTACGGGGGATCTGCGAACACCAGGTCTACGGATGCCTCCGGCATCGAATTCATGACGTCTACACAATCGCCCTGGATAATCCGGTTCGGCGTTAGTTTCGAGGAACTCACGTTGGAATTATAACTTGATCGCCCGTTCGTTTCATAGAAGATCCGCGCGGTCTCCCGGCGGTTCATTCGGTGACGCGATCCGTTAAAATAAAGAAAAGGAGAAAAACATGGCATTCGGAATTACAAAAACCATCCCACAGGCCGACGGCCGCGAAACCGTGGACAGCCTTTACGACGGCACCATCGATTCATACGAGTTCCATAAAGCCGGAGGAGCAGGTCGCCTGGAGGTCGGGCATTACGTTTATACGATTTTTCAGGACGAGATGATCGGACGCTGCAAGGTCACCCGGTTAGTGGAGAATGCCGTTAATCCGGCGTCAGGCAAACCGCGGACGCTGATCTACGTCGCATGTCCCGGCGAGCGATTGGCGACGCCGTATCCCAAACAGGGCCACCGCGGGACGCGGTACTATGACGGGGAGGAGTGGCCAGCGTGACCGTACGGGCGTCCCGCTGGGACGCCTGATTAATGGGCGCCTTTCCATTAGAATACCCGCAATGAACACCGTCCTAACGCTAGCATCAAACTCTCCCCGCCGTAAAGAGCTCATCGCATTCGGCGGTTGGACTTTCAAAGTCACGCCGGTCGAGATCGACGAATCTCCTTTTCCCGGGGAAGAACCTCTCGAATACGTCCGGCGTATGGCGCATACAAAAGCCATGGCCGCTGCCGGTCTGCTTCCTCCCGGATCAGTTGCAGTCACCGCCGATACCACCGTCGCCGATATGGGCAAGATCCTCGGCAAACCGGCGGACAAAGAGGAAGCGATTGCAATGCTCAAGCAGCTGCGCGGCCGCAGCCACCAGGTCCATACGGCGATCGGCGTCATCAGGCCGGGTGATGACGAGCCCATCATTGACCTCTGCACCACGGACGTGCCGATGCGCAGCTACACGGATACCGAAATCATGGCCTATGTCGACAGCGGCGACCCATTCGACAAAGCAGGCGGCTATGCCATCCAGCACACCGGCTTCCGGCCGGTCGACCACCTGACTGGCTGCTATGCCAACGTAGTCGGTTTGCCTGTCTGCCACCTCGTCCGCACACTTAAAAAATGGGGGATCGAACCGCAGGCAGACATCCCGGCAAACTGCCGGAATGTCCTTGGATATATATGCACAGCCTACCAGCCGATCCTGGAAAGCCGGGCGTGATGATGTCTCGATCTCGCCCTCGCCGCGCGTCGCCCGCCCTGCAGCTTGTTCTGCAAACGGGCTTTCTGCTGCTGCTCCTTGGCGGCTGCAGCGGCCTGCCAGTACTCGGTCAGCAGACTCCTCCGCCGGTCTCCTCCACCCCAACGGCCACAAGCGTTCCCACACCACTGCCCGACCCACAGCTCGTCGCCCGAGAATATCTGTCCGCCTGGCAGGCCGGTGATTACCTGCGCATGTACAGCTGGCTCACACCGATCAGCCAGGAACTCATCTCGCTGGAGACGTTTTCTTCCATCTACGAAGACATCGCCAACATCATCTCTCTTCGCGAAATCGATTACGAAATACTCGCCTCCTTTGTACAGGAGCGTACCGCTCAGGTCTCGTACCGCGTGGATCTCCATACAGTCCTCCTCGGTTCGATCAGTCGCGACACCGTGATGCAGCTCGCCTTCGAGGATGGTATCTGGCGCATCCGGTGGGACCGCGGCCTGATCCTTCCCGAATTATCCGGGAATAACACCGTCGCAATTGAGTACAAAATCCCGTCGCGCGGCGACATCTACGACCGGGCCGGCAAGGTGCTCGTCGCTGGAGAAACGAATGCCGTTTCCATTGGCCTGATCGCCGGGGGAACAGATCCGGACCAGGAAGATAACCTTTTCTATTCACTCTGGTTGCTGACGGGGATCGAACCGGCAGAAATACAGGAAAGGATCGATGAAGCCAGGGAGGGATGGTACGTCCCGCTTTCCGAAGTCCCTGCAGCTCTCGTACAGGCGCAGTTCGATGTCCTGGATGCTTTTGAAGGCCTGGTAATGGAACCGTACACTTCGCGCTATTATTTCAATGGCGGCATTGCGTCCCAGGCAATCGGATATGTCAGCCTGATTCAGCCGGAAGAAGCTGCCGAGTACCAGCGGCTGGGCTACCGTCCGGATGAACGTATCGGTCGCAGTGGGCTTGAAAAATGGGGGGAGGCCTACCTGTCTGGTTCCCGCGGCGGCGTGCTCCACGTCGTTTCCCCCGGAGGCAAACGCATCACGCTGCTTGCCGAGACACATCCAAAGCCCGCCCATTCGATATACACGACCATCGATAAAGGTCTGCAATCCCAGCTCCAGCTGGCCTTGCAAGGATTTACAGGCGCTATCGTCGTTCTCGAACGCGATACCGGCCGCATACTGGCGCTGGTCTCTTCACCAGGTTTCGACCCCAACCTGTTCGAACCGTCTAATTACAACAGCGATTTCCTGCTGACGGACCTTCTGACCGACTCACGCACACCGCTGTTGAACCGCGCCACGCAAGGCCAATATCCACTCGGCTCGGTGTTCAAGATCATAACGATGGCTGCTGCCCTGGAGAGCGGTCAATACACACCGACGAGTTCTTATTACTGCGGGTCGTATTTCACGGAGATCCCTGGCCTATCGCGCGCGGATTGGACCGTATCGTACCAGGCGCCCCCCAGCGGTATGCTCGACCTGCGCGAAGGCCTGATGCGCTCCTGCAACCCCTGGTTCTGGCACATCGGTCTCGATCTCTACAACCAGGATCTGGACGCACAAATCGCCAACATGGCGCTTGCATTCGGTCTCGGGCGGGAAACCGGATTGGAGCAGTTGATTGAAGAGGTCGGCAACATCCCGACGCCCATCAACCAGATCGACGCGATAAACCTCGCAATCGGCCAGGGAGACACACTGGTGACGCCTCTACAGGTCGCACGTTTCATCGCAGCGATCGGAAACGGTGGAGATCTGCTGCGACCCCAAATCGTCGAACAGATTCTCACGGCCAGTGCCGAGGTTGTCTATAAATTTGAAGTGGATTCGGAGGGACAGCTCCCGCTTCGCCCGGAAACGCTGGCTGCAATCCGCGAAGGCCTGGATTGGGCGGTCAACAAGCCGCGCGGTACGGCATATTTCCGTTTCCGGAACCTGGATGTACCCATTGCCGGCAAAACGGGGACTGCAGAGGCCCCACCCGGCGACCCTCACGCCTGGTTCGCCGGTTACACGAAGGCAGAAAGCCAGAACATACCGGATATCGCCGTCGCTGTTGTCATGGAGCATGCCGGGGAGGGTTCACAGGTCGCTGCGCCGCTCTTCAGGCGGGTCGTCGAAATCTATTTCTTCGGCCAGCCCCTCACTCCTCTGCCCTGGGAGGATGCGCTCCCGGTTGCACCACCTTCAGCGCTGGATCCGTAATCCAGAACGACCGGTGCAAGGCGCTTCCCAATCTGATTCTCATCCCGTTTCAGCGTGTTATCGGTACAATTGCACAAAATGAACAAATTTTTTCCGAAATTTCTCTGGATTGCTATCCTGATCCTGGCCGCATGCAGCCCGCGCACACCAGGCGCAACCTCGACTCCCGAAGTCCCACCGACCGAGACACCGCTGCCAACCATGGCCAGCCCCGCCATCACGACGACAAGACCACCGGACCCGGGTGAAACGGTTCAGGCTTTCTTCGACGCCCTTGCAGAAGATGATTTTGCCGTTATGTACGCCATGCTGACGGAAACAGCCAGGAACGCCATCAGTGAGGAAGACTTCACACGGCGCTACATCGACGCCCTCGCCATGGCTGCTGTTGACACCGGTAGAGTCACTTTTGAAGTCTTAGAAATGAACCTCCATCCTGATGAAGCCCAGGTCAGCTACCGGCAGACGTGGCAAAGCGCGCTTTTCGGCGACCTCGTGCGCGAGAACCGCATGGCGTTGGTCTTGAATGACGGACAGTGGCAGATCGAATGGTCGGACGGCCTCGTAATGCCGGAATTGTCCGGCGGCAACGTCCTTCGCCGGCTGTATTACCCGCCTGCTGATCGCGGCGACATTTACGACCGGTCCGGCAACCCCATGGTCGCTTTCAGCGACGCATATGCGATAGGCCTCGTCCCATCCAGGATCAATCTGAACAGAGAATCGGAATTGCTCGTGACTCTCAGCCAGGCAACCGGCCTTTCACCGGAGCACCTGTACACCTTTTACGAAAATGCCGGGTACGAATACGATTTTTACATTCCGGTCACGGATGTGGTCGCGAGCCGTTTCAACCGCTATTTCAACGCCGTAACGGGGTTCGACGCCGTTTCCGTCAGCGCGTTCAGTACGCGCTACTTCTTAGACACCGGCGACGGCGCCCATATGCTGGGTTATACGAGCTTCGTCCAACCCGAGGAACAGGACTCGTTCACGCGCAAAGGCTTCTGGTGGACTTCGCGCGTCGCGCGCTCCGGGGTTGAGCTCTGGGCAGACCAGTATCTCTCCGGCCGGCAGGGAGGCGCACTCTTCCTGGACGATGCCAATGGAACCCAGCTCGAAAAACTTGGGGAGACCTTTGTCGGCTTATCCAATTCTGTCTACCTGACCGTCGACCGCGACCTGCAGGCGGCGGCCCAGGATGCCTTGTTCGGTCTCACGGGTGCAGTCGTCGTCATGGAGCAGGATACCGGCAGGATCCTGGCGATGGCATCCTCCCCGACTTACTCGCCAAACCTCTTTGACCCGGAAAACACAAACAGCCTGTTCACTTCTCCATTTAATAGTGCGAATGGCGCCACCATCAACCGGGCTATCAACGGTCAGTACCCGCTAGGCTCTGTTTTTAAGATCATCACGATGGCGGCCGCGCTCGAATCCGGGTCTTTTACAGTAAATGACACCTATGATTGCCAGTACACATTTGAGGAGCTTTTGCCGCTTGGTCCGGTGCTGTACGACTGGACTTTCGACCGGAACGAACGCAACCTGGCGGAAGACAAAGACCCGTTCCCGCCGAGCGGCATGCTGACCCTGCCCCAGGGGCTCATGCGTTCCTGCAATCCATGGTTCTACCATATCGGCCTGACCCTTTATAATGAAGGCCTGACAACAGCCCTATCGGACATGGCGCGCAGTTTCGGACTTGGAAAGCCAACCGGACTGATCGGTGTGCCGGGCGAGAGCGAAGGGCAGGTGCGAGATCCCCGCGAACCTCTTGAGGCCACCAACCTGGCCGTTGGGCAGGGCGAACTACTGGTCACACCGATGCAGGTCGCCAGTTTCGTCAACGCGGTCGCAAACGGCGGGACGTTTTACGTGCCGCAAGCCATCGAAACAGTCGTCGACCCGGACGGTAATATCCTCTACCAGTTCACACCGCAGACGTCTGGCGAACTGCCGGTCAGCACGGAAACCCTGGATGCATTACAATCAGCAATGAAGCTGGTCACGCAGAATTCCCGCGGCACGGCCGAATTTGTCTTCCGTAACTTCGCCGTCAATCTCGGCGGTAAGACCGGTACGGCTCAGAGCGGTTTGCAGGACCCCCATGCATGGTTTGTGGCGTTCACCGATGAAAACCGTGAGGATAAACCCGATGTCGTCATCGCAGTGGTCGTGGAAAACGTCGGCGACGGATCTGAATGGGCTGCACCCGTTGCTCGCCGTGTCCTGGAGAATTACTATTTCAACCGGACGATTCGCGCTTATCCCTGGGAGATTCGGATCGGTGTGCCGGAATGGTTGGCCTTTGAGGAGCCCTCTGATGGCTCAGATGAGTGAAATGTAAAGATTCTGTTAGTATTCCACCCCGCATTTTGTGAGTCAATTGACTCAATTCTTAATGCTTGATAAATTTTTATTCAGGCACCATGCAATTACTCACAAAACAAGCTTGAATAATCTATGAAGCAGGAAATCAGCACAAAAGAACTGGTCATCCAATTGCAGAAGGGCAGCTTAGAAGCGCTTGGCTCTTTGTATGACCGGCATCAGCATCTGGTTTACCGAACTGCCCTTGCTATTACAGGCGATGGCGAGGCGGCTGCCGATTTGCTCCAGGATGTGTTTTTACGGTTTCACCGATTTATTGACCGCGTGGATCCGGAGCGTCCTCTTGAGCCGTGGCTGTACCGGA
>JBFGQG010000132.1:0-8358 GCA_041564295.1 Anaerolineales bacterium
AGAGCGGTGCAGGTCGACCACGACCGTCGATAAGTTTCTCTCCTGTCTTGCGGATCAGCCCTTCAGCCACCAGCTGGCGGAGATGGTGGCGGATATTGGCCGGAGTGACGTGCGTGAGCCGCGCAAGCTCCTGCGAATCCACTTGCTGCCTGGTCTCCATGATTTCGAGTATCCGTGATCTTGTAGATTTCATAGCCATCCGATCCGCTTGATGTGCAGACTGCTTTCACCCCCGGCTGTTTTGTGATCGTACTGATAGAAATATTATTACCAGCCAGTGAACCAACCAACACACTAATTACGTAAATATATTTTATCGTAAAAAAAGGGTTTTTTTCGAAATTTATGAATTATAATCGTGATTGTTGGCACAAAGGACAGGCTTTGGAAGAGACACTTAATTGGGAAGGTAGCTACGCGGTGGCACTGGCCTTGATGGCTCGGCACCCGGATGTCGATCTGGAAGACGTTTCACTCGAAATGGTCTTGCAGTGGACGCTGTCACTCCCAACGTTTGATGATGATCCTGAGCTGGCAAACGAAGAAATCCTCCTGGATATCTACAAAATTTGGCTGGAAGAAAAACTCGAAGGAGAATTTGAATGAGCCAGAAAGACCTCAATGCTCCAAAATATGATATCCCGCCCGATCTCCAGAATCAGGTTGCAGTGACCTCGCTCGACCGGATTTACAACTGGGGCCGGCGGAACTCCATCTGGCCGATGATGTTTGGACTGGCCTGCTGTGCAATCGAGATGATCTGCACGGCGGCAAGCCGTTACGACCTGGCCCGTTTCGGAATGGAAGTCATGCGGCCCAGCCCCCGGCAGTCGGACCTCATGATCGTTTCCGGGACTGTGACCAAGAAAATGATCCCGCAAATTGTACGGCTGTATAACCAGATGCCTGAGCCGAAATACGTGCTCGCGATGGGGGCCTGCGCTTCCGGTGGTGGTCCCTTTAAAGAAGGATACAACGTCGTTTCTGGCGTGGACAAGTTCGTCCCGGTCGATGTTTATGTGCCGGGCTGTCCTCCCACTCCGCAGGCTCTCCTGCACGGTCTCATCACTCTCCAGAAAAAGATCGACGCCCAATCGATCAGGCATGTGGACTGGTACGGCAAGGATAAGACCAGTGAAGCGCTGCCTATTCCGATCCTCGGGCCGGACCTGATGGACCCGCGAGATTTTGCGAAGATCCGACAATATACGGCCGATAAAAAAGCTGCCGCACTGGCCGCCGCTGAATCAGCAGCCGCTGCCGCTGAGGCTAGTGGCGAATCAGCCTAGTAGAGGAATACGATGACTGATGAAGTAAAAGTTGCAACCGACAAAATCCTCGCACGTTTCCCAGACATGGTGTCCGCCGACGAGCGCGGTTCCTACGAAGGCTACATCGTCGCTGCAGAAAACCTCCTCGAGGTTGCCAGAACCCTGCGTGACGAGATGGGCTACGACTACCTGTCCTCGGTTACAGGGGTGGACTATCTTTCGGATGATGACAGCTTTATGGAGGTCGTTTACCACCTCTACCGCTCGACAGGTGGGCGTGCGCTGGTGATCAAGGTCCAGGTGCCGCGCGACGAACCCGCAGTGCCTTCTCTTTACGACCTTTATCCGGGCGCAGATTTCCAGGAGCGGGAAGCATGGGACCTGCTCGGGATTCGATTTACTGGGCACCCGAGCCTCAAGCGCATCCTGATGTGGGAAGGTTTTGAAGGCCACCCGCTGCGCAAAGATTACAAGGAAGCATATTTTGAAGAAGAGGGCAAACCGTTTGGCAATCGCTGGCCGGGAGGCGAAGTCCGCCGTTCAGAGGACGATAATCCCTTCAATAAGAATGTTGATTACCCCGCGGGTTTCGATCCGGAATCCTGGGACCTTGAAACTGAAGCTGCAGTTTACGAAGAACTAGAGAAGTCGAATATCGAGCAGAACGACCAGATCGACACCGACGAGATCGTCGTCAATTTGGGCCCGCAGCACCCGTCCACCCACGGCGTGTTCCGCGTCGTGGTTCGCCTCGACGGTGAGACCATTACCGGTCTCGAGCCGGTCATGGGCTACCTGCACCGCAACCACGAAAAGATAGGTGAACGCAACACGTTCATCATGAATATCCCTTTCACAGACCGGCTGGATTACCTCTCGTCAATGACGAACAACATGGGCTACGTCATTGCGGTTGAAAAACTGATGGGGTCTCGCTATGCACCGACGGAGCGGGCAGAATACATCCGCGTGATCATGTCGGAGCTTACCCGCATCAGCAACCACCTGTGGGCGATCGGCTTTTTACTCAACGACCTGGGCGCTTTCTTTACGCCGTCGCTTTATGCGATTGAAGAGCGCGAGCTCATCCTCGACATTTTCGAAGCTGTTGCAGGCTCACGCATGATGTGCAACTACATGCGGTTCGGCGGCGTTGCCCGCGATATCACCCCTTCCATTTTCGAAACGATTAAAAGGCTGGTGACGGACCGTCTCCCGCGCAAGATCGATGAATTGGATTCCTACCTCTCGAATAATGAGATCGTCCGCACCCGCTGTGAAGGTGTAGGTGTATTGACACCCGAAGATGCCATCGCGTACTCTGCAGCCGGCCCGGTCCTGAGAGCCTCTGGCGTGCCGTACGACGTTCGCCGGGCGGACCCCTACAGCATTTACGACCGCTTTGACTTCGACGTGGCCGTGCGCTATCACGGCGACGTGTACGATCGCTACCTGATCCGTCTGGACGAGATCCGGCAGAGTCTACGCATTTTGCAGCAGTCCCTGCGTGATATCCCGGAAGGCGACATCATTTCCGGCCGTCCCGCCTACCAGGTCCGTGTGCCGGCAGGCGAGGCCTATGGCCGGGTCGAGGGCCCGAAAGGCGAACTGGGTTTCTACGTCATCTCTAACGGCAAACCCAATCCATGGCGTTATCACATCCGCGCCCCATCGTTCATCAACCTGACTGCGATGGAGAAGATGTGTCTGGGCCAGAAAGTGGCCGATGTGGTGGTCGTCCTCGGCTCGATTGATATCGTTTTGGGCGAAACGGATCGGTAAGGAGAAATTATGTACGGTAAAGGCATTTGGGACGGACTGAAAGTAACCCTGCGTCACTTTATCATGTCCTATGTGGACGATATCAAATTCGGCAAGAAGCGCTACTACACCGACGAAGGAGTCGCACATCGCGCAAGTACGGACGTGGCCGGGATTTTGACCGTCCAGGATCCGGAAGAAAAAATCCCCGTCCCTGAAGAATTTCGCTTCATCCCTTTCCTGATCTACGAAGAAGGCGAGGACGGTAAACAGCAAGACCGCTGCACTTCCTGCGGCATCTGTGCGAAAGTTTGCCCTCCGCAGTGCATCTGGATTGTACAGGTCAACGACCCGGAAACAGGGCGGCCGGTCCCCGAGCCGGAAGAGTTCTTCATCGATGTGGACATCTGCATGAACTGCGGGTTCTGCTCCGAGTTCTGTCCTTTCGATGCGATCAAAATGGACCACGACTACGAACTGGCTGTTTACAATCGCCTCGACAAGAATATTTTTAACAAGGAGCGCCTTTCAAAACCGGTCAGCTATTACGCCGGAATTCGGCCGATGAATTACGAACGTGAAGAAGAAATTCGGCGCGAAAAAGAAGCAAAGAAAGCTGCCCGCCAGCGCAGCTGATCAAGTTAATGTTTAACCCGGACACTGACTTTCTCTTCCCCTCGCGCGTGATCCTGAAGCTTAAGGGTCTGCGCGGTCCTGATTGGGATGCGCTCGTTGAACGAGCTGATGCAGTCTCACCGACCGATCCGGATCATCTGTCGTTCATCCTCATGATGGTCCAGTTGAACGGTTGTGAGAACTGCAACGCCGATTCGTTCAAAGCCATGCGCGGCTGCACCGCGTGTTCAGTCCAATCGATTGAACGCTTTTCAGGACAGGACGAGGCCCTTTTAAAACGATTCGAAAAAGCCTCCGGTCAGATTCACAAACACTTGAAATCCATCCGGTTATTGGACTGACTTGAACCAATTGAACAGGGAGAAATGGAGGAGTACGTGCTTCTATTTCTCCCTTTTTTATTTACTACTTCACCATTACAATTGATTTTCAGCCTGATTTTGAAAAGCAAAAAGCAAAGGGCTAACTTTCACCAGTTTCCCCAGGCTGAAAACCTACAAGAAATCTTCAGGATAAAAAATGTTTAAATCTAAATCACCCACGAAAGAAGCCGTTATGGCCGCGCTCAGCAAGGTCAACGATCCGGAACTCCATAAAGATCTCGTGACCTTGAATATGATTCGCGACGTTGAGATTAAAGGTGGGGATGTTGCATTTACCGTAGTGCTCACAACGCCGGCATGCCCTTTGAAAGGCCAGATCGAACATGATGTGCGCTCAGCCGTTTCCGCGGTTCCGGGCGTCGAGAATATCAACCTGGCCTGGGACTCGAGCGTACCGAACGACGGACGCAACCGGGGGCTCCTCGCGGTGCCCATCCGCAACGTAATTGCGGTGGCGTCCGGCAAGGGCGGCGTCGGGAAGAGCACTGTAGCTGTTAACCTGGCGGTTTCGCTCGCCAGGAAAGGCGCGCGCGTCGGTCTGCTGGATGCGGATATATACGGGCCGAACGTGCCCACCATGATGGGTCTGACGCAGCTGCCTCCGCCGAAAAACGAAAAAATGACCCCTGCGGAGGCTTACGGCGTCAAAGTGATGTCGATCGGCTTCCTGGTCAAGCCCGAGCAGCCGCTGATCTGGCGGGGACCCATGCTGCACAGCGCCATCCGCCAGTTCGCAGCCGATGTAAACTGGGGCGAGCTGGATTACCTCATTATTGACCTACCGCCGGGAACCGGGGATGCGCCGCTCAGCGTCGCGCAGTCACTGCCGCTTTCCGGGGGTGTGATCGTTACGCTTCCTCAGCAGGTCTCCCTCGACGATGCACGCCGCGGCCTTGAAATGTTCCGCCAGCTCGATGTACCGGTCTTTGGCGTGGTCGAGAATATGAGCTACCTCGAACTCCCGAACGGGGAGCGTGTGGACGTCTTTGGGGAAGGCGGAGGTCGTCGTCTTGCAGAGGAAACGGGAGTGCCTTTTATCGGTTCTATACCGATGGACCCGGCCGTTCGCTCGGGCGGTGATTCCGGAAACCCGGTCGTGATTTCAGCGCCGGACTCACCTGTAGCGAAAGCGCTCGATGCTGTCGCCGCGGACGTTGCCGCGAAAGTCAGCGTTGCAGCGTTGCAGCAGGCCAGCGTCATCCCAATCAGTATGATAGGATAAATCTATGGCAGCACCCAACATCGTCGGCATTCGATTTCAAAAACTGGGTAAAACTTATCACTTTGATGCTGGGGAAATCCCGGATATTCTTCCTGGTGATTACGCCATAGTGTCCACCCGGCGCGGCCGCCAGATCGGCCAGGTTGTCCAGCTGGTTGAAAATCCCCCGGAACCGGAGGGCGGCGCCTGGAAACCTGTTGAACGGAAAGCAACCCCGCGCGACCTCCTCCTCCGCCAGAACTGGCACAAGAAAGAACTCGAGGCAACGATCAACTGCCGTGCAAAAGCAGCCGAGTTGAAAATTCCTAGCTTGAAGATCGTCGCCTCCGAATTCACTTTCGACGGCAAATCGCTCGCGATCCTGTACAGTTATGAGGGAGACGACAAACCCGACCTGAACCGCCTGCGGCGGCAGATGGAAAAAGAATATGCGCGGATAAAAGTGGAAATGCGATTGATTGGTCCGCGCGATGTCGCCAAGATTATCGGTGGTATGGGCGCCTGCGGCCTGGAAACGCGCTGCTGCTCGACCTTCCTGACAGAGTTCAGCCCGATCTCGATCAAGATGGCCAAAGAGCAGGGCATTTCGTTGACACCTGCTGAAATAACCGGCATGTGCGGCCGGCTGCGCTGCTGCCTGATCTATGAATACGAACAGTACGTCAAAGCGCGTAAAGAGCTGCCCAAGCGGAATAAGCGCGTGATTACACCGATGGGGGAAGGCAAAGTCATCACCGTGATGCCGCTCAAGCAGGCGGTGATTGTAGATGTCGGCGAAAAAGGCCGGCACGAGTTTCTAAAGCACGAACTGCAGCCCTGGGATGAACTTGAAGCCCTGCGCCGGAAATCGCAGGAACCCTGCGACCGTCATGAAAACGGCGGCTGTGACTGCGGACGGGACAAGAAAAAGAAAGAGGGAAATGAAAATGACTGACTATCTCACGGAAGCGGAGAAACTGTTTGAATACTCGCAGGCGCTGCGCCGTGACTTTCACAAACATCCCGAGCTCGGTTTCCAGGAGTTCCGGACCGCGGGGATCGTCGCGAAAGAATTAAATGAACTCGGTCTAGAAGTCAGCACAGGAGTCGGAAAAACAGGCGTTGTGGCCCTGCTGGAAGGCGGCAAACCGGGCCCCGTAATCTTGATGCGTTTCGACATGGACGCACTGCCGATCGTCGAGGCGACCGGCGCCGAATATGCCTCGACCAACCCGGGGGTGATGCACGCTTGCGGGCACGACGCCCATACCGCCATCGGCCTGACGGTCGCAAGACTGCTCCATGAGCACCGCAAAGAACTGGCCGGGACGGCAAAACTCGTCTTCCAACCCGCTGAGGAAGGTCTTGGCGGAGCGGAGGCCATGGTCGAAGACGGCGTGCTGGAAAATCCCCGCCCCGACGTCTCGCTTTCCCTCCACGTATGGAACGACAAGGAATTCGGCTGGGTCGGCGTAACGAATGGACCGGCTATGGCTGCCGCTGAATCGTTCACGATCACTATCATGGGAAAAGGCGCGCATGGCGCGGCACCGCATACAGGCCACGACCCGGTGCTGGCCGGCGCGCAGATCGTCACCGCACTGCAGAGCATCGTTGCACGCAACGTCGATCCCCTGGATTCCGCAGTTGTGAGCGTGACCCAATTTATCGCCGGCGATGCGTTCAACGTTATACCGCCCACCGCGAAGCTGTGCGGCACTGTCCGGACTTACAATGCGAAGACCCGGTCGATGGTCATGCAGCGCATGGAAGAGGTTGTTACAGGGATTGCACAGGCGATGAACTGCAGCGCGGAGATGGAATTCCTCGAAACGACGCCTGTCGTGGACAACGACCCGGAAATCGCCGGACGGGTGCAGGAAGTCGTACGCAGGCTGCTGCCTGGGTCGCTCGATGTGAACGAGCGCACTATGGGCAGCGAAGATATGGCCCTCATGATGCAGGATATCCCGGGCTGTTATTTCTTCGTTGGCTCAGCGAATGCTGAAAAGGGCTTGAACGCTGCCCATCACAACCCTTTATTTGATATAGACGAGAGAGCGCTTCCGCGCGCGGCAGGCCTGATGGCCTCTGTCGCTGCCGAATTCTTAAAGTGACCAACATTGAACGCCGGAATTTCCCGGCGTTTGTTTTTGGGGAAGATTATGCAACCGCAATCCCAACCACCTGAAATGGATCGGCCGCCGCAGCGCGTCGTGTCTCTCGTTCCATCCGTGACTGAAAGCCTGTTTACGCTTGGAATGAGTGAAGCGGTCGTGGGTGTGACCGACTTCTGCATTTATCCGGAAGGACGGACCGAAGCGCTGCCGAAGGTCGGGGGCACGAAGAATGCTTCAATGGAAGCGATTCTTGCACTGCGTCCCGACCTGGTTATCGCCAACCAGGAGGAAAACACGGAAGGCATCGTTCAAGACCTGGTCCATGCGGGGGTGCGCGTGTGGTTAACTTTCCCGAAGACGGTTGAAGATGCCGTTGGGGTTCTGTATGGGCTGGCCGGCCTGTTCCGGAAACAGGAAGCAATGCTGGCAGTGCGTTCACTGGCGACAGCTGTCGATTATTCTCGGGCCGCGGCTGCCGGCCAGAAAATACGCTATTTTTGCCCGATCTGGTTCGATCGCCTGCCGGATGGCACGCCGTGGTGGATGACGTTCAACCGGGACACCTATCCGCACGATGTGCTTTCGTTGCTGGGAGGAGAAAATGTATTTGCGGACCGTGAAAGGCGTTACCCGCTCGAAGCGGATCTTGGACGTGTTGAAGCCGCCGATGCCATGGCCAGAGATATCCGTTATCCACGGATATCTGTTGAAGAACTCCGGCAGGTCTCTCCAGACCTGGTGTTGCTCCCGTCCGAGCCCTATGAATTTGGAAAACCTGACGTTGAACCGCTTCGCAGCGTACTGGGGGAGGGGACGCGATTCGAGTTTATCGACGGGAGCCTGATCACCTGGCACGGGACCCGCCTGGCGCGGGCGTTGGAATTGAACCTGGCTGCATTGTAACAATCACGTTCCTGCATGCCGGGGATTTAACCTCGTGAGTCACCGCAGGACGCACATAGTAGTGAAATCAACAGTCCTTCAAG
>JBFGQG010000133.1:0-8327 GCA_041564295.1 Anaerolineales bacterium
CCCGATGATCGCGGCGATGAAAGAAAGCTTTCTGAGTTCCTCGGGTCGACCGTCGTCCTCTATTTCTATCCGAAAAATGATACGCCGGGCTGAACAGTAGAGGCGCGCGGGTTCCGCGACGACTTCGATGCGTTCAAAGAAATGGGCATCGTCATCTTGGGCGTCAGTCCCGACACGGTTAAATCCCACCGCTCGTTCAAATCGAAGCACAGCCTGCCGTTTACGCTGCTTTCCGATAAAGAGAAACACGTTCTCAAACTCTATGGTGCCTGGGGGGAAAAGAATAATTTCGGAAAAATATCGATGGGCGTATTACGGACCACTTATGTAATCGGGCCGGACGGTCATATCCTCCAGGTCTATGAAAAAGTGCGGGCGGACGGTCACAGTAGAGAAGTGCTCAATTTCCTCGCTGTGCGCTGAAATCAGAGGATGTTATACGAATACCTTCCAACTCATGACAAAGTGACGAATTTCACTAGACAATCCGTGTCCCCTGAGTATAATAATCCCGTTCTGCCGTCTTCGGGAAATTCCCCATATCCAGGCTTACGCTGGGAGCTGCTAAACCGACACGAAAATCGGTTTATTAGCCTTAAACGTGTAACCGCCGTTTGAAACCAAATTTGTTGGAGCAACACGCATGAAACAAATTAGACATTTTTTGTTTACAGCAATTATTGTAGCCGTACTGACAGCAGGAATCGGCTACTGGTTGCAGCAAGTGATCGCCCGGATGCCCATCAGCGCGGAGGCGAGCCGCCAGGCAGTGTACATCAAGTCCCTGTTAGGCCAGCATTTCTGGGCGATTGCCTTTTTATTCGCCCTGATCGTCGGGGTCATGGTTTACAGCTTTATCGCTTTCCGTCAGAAAAAAGGCGAATTGCTGGACGGCGATTATATTGAAGGCAATACCGGCCTCGAGATCCTCTGGACGATCGTTCCGCTTGGTGTCGTGATCTGGTTCGCGTTTCTCGGTGGACAGTCTTTGACCTTCATGGAGATCCAAAACGATAACCCCTTGCGCGTAAACGTAACCGGAAGACAGTGGTCCTGGTCGTTCGAGTATCCGGAGTACGGCATTATTACAGAAGAGCTCGTCCTTCCTGAAGACTCACAAACGCTGCTGCGACTTCGGTCGACGGACGTAATCCATTCATTCTGGGTTCCGGAATTCGGACCCAAACAGGACCTCCTCCCTGGAGGAGAAGTGCGCGAACTGCGTGTCAATCCGTCGGAATCCGGAGAATACACCCTTGCATGTGCAGAGCTCTGCGGAAAACAGCATGCACTCATGCTGGCGGACGTGATCGTGATGCCGCGCGGCGAATTTGACGCGTGGGTCCGGGCGAAAATCGCAGAAAACCCATGTCTTGACGGCGACCAGGTGGGCTGCGGTGAGAAGCTGGCGCGCGATAATGGTTGTCTTGCCTGCCACAGTGTTGACGGCTCACAAAACGTCGGCCCGACGTGGCTCGGCTTGTTCGGACGGGAAGAGGCCCTGGATGACGGCACGGTGGTCATCGCGGATGTGGAATATATTATCAATTCCATCCGCGAACCGGCAGCACAGATCGTATCCGGGTTCCAGAACGTGATGCCTGCTGCGATCGGCGAGAGCCTGACGGACGAAGACATCGAAGCGATCATCAGCTACATTGAAACCCTGCAATAGTGACCAGGGACGGAAAGATAACGGATATAAAATGAGCATTTTAAGCTTCAATATCAATATTTCGGAGGCGTTCGCATGAGCTTCTTCAAAACAGCTATGGGCCGCGGCCTGATCTACCAGGTGATCGGCCACATCGCCGGGATGGCGTTTATTTTTGGCGTCCGATTTGGATTGGGACTGCCGGTCTTTGAACGTGGTGGGCTCGTGACCCCTGCAGCGGAGGCCAGCTGGGTCTTCGGCGGCGTGGTCGGCACCCTGGCATTTCTCAAAGGCACTGGTGTGCTCGATGACTGGTTAAAGTGGTGGAGGGGTCTATCCACACCAGACCATCACGAAGACAAACCGGGCTGGCAGAAATACTTTAACGTATCGATGGATCACAAGATCATCGGCATCCAGTATGGTTATACGTCTATCCTGGTATTCATTCTGGCGGGAATATTTGCGTTGACTTTTCGGACCGAGCTGTTGACCCCGGCTGCTGACATCCTGAAGGTGACCGGGAACACGCCCTCTGATATCCTGGATTTCTTCAATACGATGATCAGCCTGCATGGCATGTTGATGATTGCGGCGATCTTGCTTGGTGTTGGGGCGATGATCAACTATCTTGTCCCATTATTGATCGGTGCCCAGGACATGGCGTTCCCTCGACTGAACGCATTTGCTTACTGGATCAATGTTCCGGGCGCGGTGCTGGTGGTTACTGCACTATTCCTTGGCGGCGTCGATGCAGGTTGGACGGGCTACCCTCCATTGAGTTCAAACCTGGCGAAACTGGGATTCCAGACATTCTTTCTTGGCGTCTACATGATCGGTTTCAGCTCGATCACCGGTGGAATTAACGTGATTGTGACCATACTGAGAATGCGTGCGAAGGGCATGAGCCTGTTCAAGATGCCGATCTTTGTCTGGGCAGCGCTGGCAACCGCCATCATCCAGTTTACGGCGACCCAGCTTATCGGCCTTTCCTTCCAGCTCGTGATGTTCCAGCGGCTGTTCGGTATGAACTTCTTCAACGCAGCGCAAGGCGGCAACCCTGTGCTTTTCCAGCACCTGTTCTGGTTTTACTCTCACCCGGCTGTTTATGTTTTCATCCTGCCGGGACTCGGTGTGATCGGCGAACTGCTGCCTGTCTTTTCGCGCAAACCCCTTTTCGGATACAAATTCGTGGCGCTGTCCTCGATCGGCATTGCCTTAATTGGCTTTTTCGTCTGGGCGCACCACATGTTCACCTCCGGCATGGCTTCATATTTGCGTGTGCCTTTCATGTACAGCACGCTGCTCGTCGCCGTGCCTACAGGTGTGAAATTTTTTAGCTGGGTAGCGACTCTCTGGCGCGGGCGGATCTCGTTCCAGACCCCGATGCTGTTTGTGATCGGCGCGATCACTATTTTCCTTCTGGGAGGGATCACCGGGCCGCCCAACGGTACGGTCAGCACAGATCTTTACCTCCACGACACGTACTGGGTCGTCGGTCACTTCCATGCGACCATGTTCGGCGGGTTTGTTTTCCCACTATTTGCGGCGATTTACTACTGGTGGCCGAAAATGACGGGCAGGCAATACAATGAAACGCTTGGAAAGATTCATTTCTGGATCATGTTCCCGGCCTTCTACCTGCAGTCCGTCAGCCAGATGTTAACTGGCCTGTACGGTATGCGCCGCCGCATCGGTGAATATGAAGTTGCCCTTGATATCCAGGACCTGCATATTCTGATCACGGTTGCCGGTTTCGCGATTGCGCTTTCCGTCGTTATCTTCATTTACAATGCGGTTATTAGTCTGCGCCGAGGCGAAAAAGCAGCCGACAACCCCTGGCATTCCCGTTCACCGGAGTTCCAGGTTGCGTCGCCGATGCCGGTTCATAATTACGATGTGCCGTTCGAAGTGGTTGGTGAGCCGTATGATTATGGGCTGGCGGGATCGTCTTATATCAAGTTCGCATCGACAACTGCTCCGGCAGCTGATTGACGTGCAGTAATTACAGGATAAATCATGGAAGAAGAAACAAAGAATAAAAAAGCAGATTACAGCGTGAACTGGCTTGTATTATGGGTGCTCGTGATTCTAACCGCCGGTGAATTCTATCTGGGTGTGGCCTCGAGCGGACGGGCAGGCACATTTATGATCGTCTTTGCTCTCCTCAAGGCGGGTTTCATCATCGCCAGTTACATGAATATCGGCCGTATCTTCGGTCGAAGGGAGGAGCATTAATGGCTGAACATGCAGATGCCGTCCATCAAGTTTCCCTCGCTGAATACCGCGTGAAATCAGCAAATAATCGCCTCGGACTCTGGCTCTTCATCTTTTCCGATGCATTCGTGTTCCTTGGCCTGCTGGTTACGCGTTTCAACTTGATGCCGGACGCCCGCCCTGAACTGGACCAGACGCTTGGACTGATTGTTACCTCGGTGCTATTGGCTTCAAGCTTCTTTATGAACAGGGCCGAGATAGCGGCCGGCGTTGGTGACATAAAGAATTTCTTGCGCAACACGCTGGTCACGATGATCCTTGGGATTGGATTCCTCGTCGGCGTTGTCGCAGTAGAGTGGCCTGCGGCCGCAGAGCACATTTCTGTGAGCGAAGGCGTCGCCGGCAGTGTGTTTTTCACCATGACTGGTTTCCACGCGTTCCACGTATTGACGGGCGTGATTTTCCTTTTCATCGTCTGGAACAACGGCCGCAAAGGGCTTTACACCGCGGAGCGTCATTTCGCGGTCGAAGCATGCGCTATTTACTGGCACTTCATCGATGTCGTCTGGGTATTTTTCTACCCGGCACTTTATTTGATGGGCAGTGCTGTGATCGGCGGCTGATCAGAGTTTATTCAGAGATTGAAATCGAAGATATTGGATGGGTGCAGGATGCTATCCAATATCTTTTTTTTCGTCACGATAAATTCATGTTCCGAAATTACGGGCCTGTCATATAATGCCTGGTAATCCGCCACCTGGGCCTGCTCGAGCCCAGGGAAGATCGGCTGAACCAAGTGAGTACTGGCACCATATGCTGGCTGCAGAGAGCTAATTATGCCCACACCAACAATGTTGAAACTGGCCCTGCGCCGGTTCATAGTCGTCCTGATCGGGTCTGTAATCGTGGTATGGATTGGGAGTGAAATCGCGTTCAGCGTGTTGAAATCCGAACTAGACCGCCCGCCGGAAATCCTGACGCTCACGATCCCTGAAGGCACAGCGATTCGGGTTGGCGCGGGTTACAACGAGCCTTCGATACCTGATGAACTTTCCTTCGTCGTCGGGGATACGCTCGTGGTCTACAATGACGATTCCGTGGACCATGAACTTGGGCCGCTGTACATACCAGCCGGTTCAAGCGCGAGTCTCGTCCTCGAAGATGCAAACGTTTTTGAGTACACCTGTTCATTCCGACCGTCGCAGTATTTAGGCCTTGCAGTCTATGAAGGGACGACGCTTAACGTCCGCCTGATTGCACTTTCATATGTTTCACCGGCAACGGCGATCATCGTGTTTCTCTACAGCCTCGCGTTATTCCCATTGAAACGCAAAGAAGAGGAAGATACCGCTGTTTCAGATGAACTGGGCGCGGTTTGAGTATGTTCAGGATGATGTATTCCCGCAAGTGGCTCTTGACTACGCTGCTTGTCATATCCGCCTGTGCAGTCATGGTCCGGTTGGGGGTCTGGCAGTTGGATCGTCTCGAACAGCGGAGAGCATTTAACGCACGCGTCCTGGAGCAGAAAGCCCAGCCAGTGCTGATACTTGATCGAAACTCGCTTTCAAAAGACCTGTTCGAGATGGAATACCGTTCGGTGATCGTGACCGGTGAGTTTGACAATCTGGAAAGCGTCCTGCTGCGCAACCAGGTCTACGCAGGCCGGCCCGGTTATCGCCTGTTCACACCGTTGAAAATCGAAGGGACCAGTGTGGCCGTGATGGTCGATCGCGGTTTCGTCCCATCCGAGGATTATGATGTGAAAGATTGGGAGCAATACGCACTGACCGGTCCGGTTGAAATCAATGGAACGATCCGTCGCGGGCAGACCGAACCGGACTTTGGCGGCAGGCCGGACCCTGTCCTTCCCCCAGGTGAAAGGTTGCAGGTCTGGAACATCGCAAACATCGAGCGGATGAACGAGCAAATTGCATACGACCTGATTCCGGTTTACATCCAGGTAGATTCTATGGGCGAAGAGACCGGCCAGGGTGTTAGATATCCTGTTCCGTATTCAAAAGAGCTGGAATTGACAGAAGGTCCCCACCTGGGGTACGCTTTTCAATGGTTTTTGTTTGCTGCAATCCTTATCCTTGGCTACCCTGTGTTTATCAAACGTGAATCAGTGAGAGGAGAATGAGAAAGACATGACGGGAGACCTCGTAAAGACTCGCAAGCGTGGAATGCACAGCCTCCAGGGCGTGGTTCTGGCAACAGCAGCGCTCCTCTTCCTCGTTATCGTCACGGATGATTTTGCGCAACGCACCGGCGTCGGGAAAGGATTTTCGGAATGGCTGCTTGCACCGACAGCGCTCCTGATCGTCATAGCAGCGACATCTGCATGGCGGAGTTTCAGGGAAGCGCGCTGGGTCCGCTGGCCGCTCGCAATTTCTTTGCTGATCGTAACTGTGCAAGTCTTCCTGCTCGGATTCAGGCTGGGTTCCGGCGGAACGGTCGGATCGGTGGCTGCGTATTTCGCCAGCGCAATGATCGTCCACGCGCTCGTATTGACTGCAACAGTTGTGGCTTTTCGATACAAGTTAGAACAAACAGCCCGTATTACTTTCCAGACTCCTTTTGCGCGCATGACGGTCTTGCTGTTGGCGTTTATATTTCTCACGCTTGCAAGCGGTTCATACGTAACGATATCCGGTGCGGCGACGATGTGTCAGGGCTGGCCGTTTTGCAGTGCGAACATCATGCCGCAAGACCCATTCGAATGGATATCGCTGCTCCACCGAATCACGGTCGGAATAACGGGACTGCTGATGGTTCAACTGCTGTTCCTCGGTTGGAAGACACAGCGGTTCCAGGCGCCGACTCTGGTGATGCTGACAGTTGTGGCGATCCTGTTCCTTGCCCAGGGTTTGGTCGGGGCGTTGATGAGTATGGGGAACACCGATGTCGCACTGGTTGCTCTCCACGTCGCCTCCGGCGCAGCGGTATGGGGGGCGACAATTGTGTTAACCGTGCATGTCGGCCTTGAAGGGCGCACGGTCGAGTTTGAGAGCGTTGACGCGTTCCAAACGGCTTCCATTCGTAACCGATTTAAGGATTATCTGGCATTGACCAAGCCGGTTATCGTACTGCTCCTGTTGGCGACAACAGTTGCAGGTATGGTCGTCGGAGCAAAGGCGTGGCCTTCATTCGAGTTGTTGTTCTGGACGGTTCTTGGAGGTGCGTTTGCCGCGGGTGGTTCAGGGGCGATCAACCAGTTTATCGATCGAGACGTGGATGCGCGCATGAAACGCACATCCCGGCGGCCGTTGGCAGCAGGGCGATTGACGCCTGCAGAAGGCCTGGCGTTTGGGATCGGGCTGTGCCTGACGGCGTTTTATCTGCTGGCTGTATTTGTGAACTTGCTGGCAGCGCTGCTGTCTGTGGTCGGGATGTTTTATTACGTCTGGTTGTACAGCCTGATATTAAAGAAATCGACGGTTCAGAATATCGTCATAGGCGGTGGAGCTGGTGCGATCCCACCGCTCGTCGGATGGGCGGCTGCAACGGGTGGTCTGACGCTCCCGGCGCTGTTATTGTTCGTGATCATCTTTTTCTGGACGCCGCCTCATTTCTGGGCATTGGCGCTGGTCCGGACAAAAGATTACGCGCGCGGCGGAATCCCGATGCTGCCTGTTGTGCGCGGTGAAAAAGAGACCCGCAAACAGATTCTGATATACACTGTCGAGCTGGTCGTTATCACGCTTCTGGCGCCCCTCGTGGGGCTGTCGGGGGTGATCTATGTCGCCGGAGCGCTGGTACTCGGTGCCTGGTTGACGTGGACGGCATGGCGTTTGTGGGTGGATTACACGCCCAGACAGGCCTGGAAAATGTACCGGTATTCGAGCATGTATTTGTTGTTGTTATTCGTCGTAATGATGGTGGATGCGCTGATATAGTGCGAGGTACCGGTTTCCAGGTGACAGGTGCAGGATCTTAACTTAATTGCGCTATCGATAAATGATTGTCTGCCACCTGGAACATGGAACCTGCCACCAGGGCGTTCTCGCCATTAATCAACTTCGCAAACAGCTTTCTTCCTTTGCAATAAAAAATGCCGGAATTATTCTCCCGGCATTTTTTATTGCATTTTTAGGTGGGTTCAGGCAAGCTCGCCGGTGTAAATCCGGATCATTTTATCGAGCATCGCCAATGCATCGCTGCGCTCGCGCTGGAACGTGTTGCGTCCGATAATCGAGCCGAAGCCGCCGCCGTCGCGGATTGCACGCGCGGCATCGTAGATGGCGTCTTCATCATCTTTCTTGGCCCCGCCGGAGAAAATGACCACCCTGCGGCCATTAAAGGATGATTGAATTACGTGACGTACGCGATCCGCCAGGGTCGAACGGGCGATGTCATATTTTTCGTATACAGCCCTGGCTGCGCCCTGTTCAAGGTGGTCAGAGGGCAGCTTGACTTTAACGATATGAGCACCGAGCTGGCAGGCGATTTGGGCGGC
>JBFGQG010000134.1:0-8295 GCA_041564295.1 Anaerolineales bacterium
GCTTACCGGTTTCAAGGACGCTTACTATTCGCTCCGCCGGAAGGACGTCTTGAAATGGCTGGTATTGCTCGAATTCTCGGATTTAATGCTGGACATTCTGCTGGGATTCCTTGCACTCTATCTCGTGGACGTCGTGGGTGTTACGCCGGCTCAGGCAGGATTGGGAGTCGGGGTATGGCTGACGGTCGGACTGATCGGCGATTTCTTGCTGATCCCGCTGCTCGAGCGCGTGCGCGGGCTGGATTATTTGCGGATCAGCGTGGTGGTTGAGCTGGTCCTCTTCCCCGTTTTCCTGCTCGTTCCTTCTTACTGGATCAAAATTTTCCTGCTGGGTATACTTGGACTTTTCAATGCCGGATGGTACTCCATTCTGAAAGGAAACCTGTATTCGTCCCTGCCGGGCCAGAGCGGAACAGTAATGGCCCTGAACAACCTTTCCGGTCTTGTATCCACACTCATACCCCTGGGGATCGGTTTTTTGGCGCAACGGTACGGGCTCTCGACTGCCATGTGGGCGCTGATGCTGGGTCCGTTGGCATTGCTGGTTGGAATCACTGGTAAAATCGGGAGGGTTGGCGCCAGAAACGGCCGCCCTGGGGACTCTGATTCGTGAAATCAAGGACGAATGGAACGATGCCTGATTTTGATTATGAGCGAACATTTTTGGAAGCTGCTGCGCCTGAGCTGAAACGGTATTTACTATCAGATGAAGTGTACTGGAACCTCGGATTGCGTGCGCCTGCAGGCACCAGGCCGTACCCACAGTTCTCGCTGGGCTGGCTCCTGCTGTTTCGGCGGCGCGTGGGAAGTGAAGCGAACGAAGAAGTGTTGACGCAAATTGAAGAGATTGAAAAAAAATGGAAGTCTGCGTGGGCACGGAAAGCGGCGCGGGAATTTGAACAGCGATTGAAGCTCTGGATACAATTCATGAACGAAATCCGCGAGTCGCCAGAGATGAACCGCGATAGGTATGCCTACGAGGTCCAGCGCCGGACAATGCTGGAATTGCTCGCCGATGATGCGGACGAGCTGCCGGACGAGCAGGTGAAGCTGCTTCGAGCGATGGACTCGGCCCTAAGGGGGATGCTGAAAACCAGCGGCTTTATCGAGGATGAAGGATACGCAGGGCGATTCCCGAAGGAGAGGTTCTGGTTTTTGTATGGGAGGACTTGAAAAGTGCGATTTTAATAGTACTTTCAATCTTTGTTATCGTACTCGATTGATTTCAGTTTTCTTTTAATGGCCGAACCGGTTTTAATGCTTTCTCAGGACGGCTTAATTTCATTAATTGGAGATAATGCCAGGGAAAATTTCCACCATAAATACGCGCTGAAAACGATCACCATCACCGGTTTCAACACCTATTGCTGAAGGCCGGTCGCACCGGAAATCAACAAAATGACCTTCATCAAATCCACGCTGGTGGGCCAGGTATTCCGGGAGATGTCGTACACGAGACCCAGAATGCCCTGCACCCTCATGATCCTATCAGTCATCCACTGCAGTCTGCAAACAACCTAGAAACTCCCTGACCTTCCCTTCTGGCTCATCCACCGTTAAAGCAAGAACCGGCTGTGCTCCGAATGAATACAGTACCTGTAGATCAGCCGTGGCCCAGGCGCCCGGGAGCACACCGACCGCACCACTCATAGCCTTCAGCACTTCGAACGTCTCCGACGGTCCGGGAGATAGGAACGCGTTTGGGGAATATTCCTGTTCTTTCATCAGAGCATCCAGTAACCGGCGGCTTTCCGAGCCTTCCAGCGGCACCCAGACTTCAAGCGGCCTTTCAGCACCAAGCGCATCCGCTTGAGCCCCCTCAAACAGCGCTTCGACCTCATCGGCCGACAATTCCCCCAACTGCTCACCCGAACCGGCGACAACCAGAATTTCTTCAGTCCCGATCTGAACCGCCCTCCCTTCGAATCCTTCGGGAAAACCGATCCTGAGGGTGACGCCGGTTTCGTCCTCCGGTAAGAGCGGCGCAGGCGCCTCAAACACGAGCGCACCAGAGTCGCCGATTGCCGCCGCGCAGGCCGAAATATCCACGCGCAGCGGGGCAAGCTCGCTCGCCAGCTGGACTGTGATCACTGTCGGCGTGGGGATAAACGTCGGGGGCGGCGTGGGCGTCTCTTGAGTGCAGGCTGCCAGCCATGCGACGGTAAGGCAGGCAGCCGCAATTTTGAGGGAAAAGTTACGGATGGTAAACATCAAAGCAGAAACAGCGCCAGCACAGAAACAACCGCCACGTAAATTGCAAAACCATACAACGGCCGTTTTTTCAAATAGCTGACCAGCCAGCGGATCGCCAGGTAGCCGGTGATCGCAGAGGAGACAAAACCCAACGCAAGCGGAGCGAGAAAACCGGCAAGATTCTGTACCTCGAACAGGTCCAGGATCGAAAGCAGCCCCGCCGCCAGCATGATTGGCACGGCCATCAGGAAGGAAAAGCGAGCCGATTCGCTTCTCGAAAGCCCACGCAGCATGCCGCCCGTAATCGTGCTCCCGGAGCGTGAAACACCCGGAAAAATCGCCAGCACTTGGAAAAGACCGATCACCACGGCGTCCAGCCAGCCCATCTTTTCAGGCCGGTTTTCCCCGCCTCCCAGCCGTTCAGCCAGAAGCAGTAAGGCAGCAGTTACGAGGAGGAATATTGCCGTGGCTTTCGAGCTGGCAAAAGCCGCCTCGACCTGTTCTTTGACCAGCACGCCGATCGCCCCCGCCGGGATGGTCGCCAGCACGATCCACCAGCCCAGGAGCGCCGTCTCTGATTCGAATGGTTTGCGAGACGCGAAACCCTGAACCATCCCTTTTGCCACCTCAACTAGATCGTTCCAGAAATAAGCAAATACGGCCACCAGCGTGCCGACCTGCACGAGCACGTCGAACACAAACGCCTGGTCTGTCGGGATTTCCCACCCGAGCACTGCCGGCACAAGGACGAGGTGCCCCGAACTGGACACAGGCAGGAATTCAGTCAGGCCCTGCACGATTCCGAGGATGATCGCCTGAAGGATGGTCATGTTTTTTCTCGCGCCTGGCGTTCTTCAGCGGTTTCAAAATATTGCTCGAGAAATTTTGAGAACTGCTGAGCGATGATGGCCTCCCGTATCGCCTTTGTCAGATGGACCAGCGTGTGCAGGTTGTGAATGCTCAGCAGGGTGGCGGAAAGCATCTCTCTGGCATTGATCAGATGCCGCAGGTACGCCCGTGTAAAGTTGCTGCAGGTATAGCACGCGCATGTCTCGTCGATTGGCTGACGGTCGCGAGCGAAAGGCGCGTTCTTGAGGTTGAGCCTTCCGCCGTACCACAGCATTACTGTGTGATTGCGTGCCATGCGAGTCGGGAGAACGCAGTCGAAAATGTCAACGCCGCGCGAGATGCCCTCGATCAGATCGAGCGGCGTACCGACGCCCATCAGGTAGCGCGGCTTACCCTGCGGCAGCAAACCGTCCATTAATTCTAGAACCTCGTGCATCTCCGGCTTGGTCTCGCCAACGGCCAAACCGCCGATGGCATAGCCGGGCAGGTCGAGGGAGGTTATGAATGCTGCCGATTCCTTCCGCAGGTCGTGATGCACGCCGCCCTGTGCGATACCGAACAAGGCCTGGTCGGGACGTGTTTTGGCTTCCACGCAGCGTTCGAGCCAGCTGTGCGTGCGGGTAACGGCGGTTTCGACGGTTTTGCGGTCGTATGGTTCCGGGCATTCGTCAAAGGCCATGATGATATCCGCGCCGAGGTTTTCCTGGATCCGGACCGACCTTTCCGGTGTGAAGCGGTGGATCGATCCGTCGACGTGGCTTTTGAACGTCACGCCGTCGTTGTCGATTTTGTTCGTATCTCCGAGCGAAAAGACCTGGAATCCGCCTGAATCGGTCAACATCGGCCGGTCCCAACACATGAATTCATGCAGCCCGCCCATTTCTGCGACGATTTCGTCACCGGGGCGCAGGTAGAGATGGTATGTATTGGCGAGGACTAACGAAGCGTCCAGTTCGCGCAGCTGGGCTGGGGTAACCGCTTTGACGGTCGCCGCTGTGCCGACAGGAGCGAAAACCGGCGTCTGGAGAGGCCCATGCGGAGTATGGAATGTACCGGCGCGGGCGCGCCCTTCTGTGGAGTGCAGTTCAAAAGAAAATCGTGGTTTATTCGGGTTTGAAAATTGGTGATCGGTAGTCACGGCTGAAGATTATACCGTGAGTTGTGCCGAGTGATATAATTCCCTCCGTTCGCGCTAACCTTCACGATAGGTAAAGTTGTATACGTGCGGGTGTCCGATTTATCAATTGAACGAAAACACTGAATTATTCGATAGGAGACTCAAAACAATGCCCGAATATAATGTACCTGGCCCAAAGGCAATGCCTTTTCTCGAACGAGACCATAAGAGTGTATCTCCTTCCTATCCGCGTGCGGCTGATTTTGTCATGTCGCACGGTCGGGGAACAGAAGTCTGGGACGTCGACGGGAACCGCTATCTTGATTTCGTTGCCGGCATCGCAGTCAACGCTACGGGTCACAGCCACCCCCAGGTCGTTAAGGCCATCCAGGAACAGGCTGAGAAATTTTTACATATCTCATCGGATTATTATCACCCGCTCTGGGTTGAAACAGCTGAAAAACTGAGCGATATTGCTCCCTTCTCCGAACCTGCAGTGTCGTTTATGACTAACTCAGGTACGGAAAGCGTGGAAGCAGCAATTAAACTTGCCCGCCACCATACCGGTCGCAGCAATTTTATTGGATTCCTTGGCGGATTCCACGGCCGCACGATGGGTTCCGTGTCGTTCACCGCCAGTAAAGCCCTCTATCACAAGGGCTTTTACCCGCTAATGGGTGGTGTGACCCACGTTCCTTTTCCCGACCCTTATCGTCCGATGCTCGTTTCCAAACACGGTGAGGATTATGGCGAGACCGTCGTACGCTACATCAGGGAGCAGATATTCGGCAGGCTGCATGATCCTTCTGAGGTCGCCGGTATCCTGGTCGAACCGATCCAGGGGGAGGGCGGCTATGTCGTCCCGCCCGACGGCTTTTTCCCGGCATTGCGCCAGCTCTGTGATGAGTTCGGCATCCTGCTGATCGTCGACGAAGTCCAATCGGGCGTCGGGCGCACCGGTAAATGGTGGGCAGTGGAGCATTTCGGTGTGGAACCCGACATTGTCTGTTCCGCCAAAGGCATCGCTTCAGGCGTGCCGTTCGGTGCCATGATCGCACGCAGGAGCGTGGTGACATGGCCTATCGGCGCACACGGGAATACATACGGCGGCAACCCGCTGGCCTGCGCAGCTTCTTTAGCAACCATTGACCTGATAGAAAAGCAGTATATGCACAACGCCGCCGAAATCGGGCAGCATATGCTGGACGCACTCGAAGAGATCCAGGGCCGGCACAGGAGCATCGGTAAAGTGCGCGGACGGGGCCTGATGATCGGTGTCGAGTTCGTCAAGGACCGCGAGACCAAAGAGCCCGCCTACGAACTGCGCAATAAAGTAGAAGACCTGACCTTCAAGCATGGTCTGCTGATGATGGGCTGCGGGAAGAGCACGATGCGCGTGTGCCCGCCGTTGTCTATAACGAGAGATGAAGCCGACGAAGGCCTGCAGATCTTCGAGGAAGCGCTCACCAGGGCAGAAAGAGAGTAACATTTCGTGCTTCCGGATTACCGCGTTCGTCAACGCGATTATCTGCTGGAAATATCAAGAAGCCTGACCCAGGAACTCGACCTGGACAAGCTTTTAGAACGAATCCTGCGCCTGTCCGCCAGCCTAGTCAGCGGGCAGGCCGGGATCGTGATACTACGCGGTGAATCCGGCGCCTGGCACGTGGCGGCTTCTTACGGCATTAACCCGGCATTTATCCAGTATTTCGACCCGCTGCTGGCGCAGGTGCCTAACCATGAAGACCCGGCGCAGTTCGAGCTACCGGAGATCAACCGTCTTTTACGGGACCTGACTCATTCTGTCGGACTGGGGTTGCTCTCGGGTGTATGGCTGCCGCTGAATGTCCAACGCAGGGTGGTCGGCGTGATCTTCATTTTCAGGACCCAACCTGTCCAGTTCGATGCGAACGACCGCATCCTGCTGCAGAGCTTCGCAGACCAGGCTGCAGTTGCCGTGACCAATGCTCGCCTTTATCGTTCGAGCCAGCGTGAACAGCACCGCATGAGGGCAATCCTCGATTCCGTCGCAGATGGGATGCTGATCCTCAGTCCGGAGAATATCATTGAGCGAAGTAACCCTTCGTTTTCCGGCGTTTACGGGCTGCCGGCGGACGAACTTCAGGGAAAACATCACGACGATATCATCCAGCTTTCCCGGATCGTGCACGGCATTACGCTGAGCCAGGCCCAGGCCGGGGGATGGCCTTTTGCACCCGATTCCACGTTGTACGTCGAAGGCGACCTGGACAGACTTGGCAAATCACCTCTGCCGGTTGGAATCACGTACTCGCCGTTGATGTCAGGCGACAACCACCTGATCAATGTCATCGTAATCATTCGCGATATCTCGCGATTCCGGGAGGCGGACGAATTGAAATCAACTTTCATTTCCGTCGTCAGCCACGAACTCAAAACCCCGGTCGCTTTGATCAAGGGCTACACAAGCACACTCCGGCGAGATGACGTAGCCTGGGATAAGCAAATCGTTCAAGACAGCCTGGAAATTATTGAGGAAGAAGCAGATCGCCTGACCACCATGATCGATAACCTGCTAGACGCTTCCAGATTGGAAGCCGGCGGCTTGAAATTGAACTTTACGGATGTGAACCTGCCAGAGCTGGCACGGCGCCTGGCGGAGCGATTCCAGACACATTCTGGCGTTCACCATATTCACACTGTTTTTCCGGACAAATTTCCGATCGTCGTGGCGGATGAAGAGCGTATCGGCCAGGTGATCTCGAACCTGATTTCGAACGCCATCAAGTACGGCCCGGAGCAGGGTGAGATCGTAGTTTCAGGGGAGCTGCGGCAGAATGAAGTATTGATCTGCGTGGTGGATGAAGGGCCTGGCATCGCATTGCAAGATGCGCCGCATGTATTCGACCGCTTTTACAGGGCAGAGGAAGCGGTAAAAAACACAAAAGGTGCCGGGCTCGGTCTCTATCTGGCACGTGCAGTCATTGAAGCCCATCACGGCCGGATCTGGGTTGAAAACCAGAGCGGCAAAGGCGCTCGAATTTGTTTCTCGCTGCCAAGAGAGGCATGAGAATAGAGTAAGATGGAGAAATGAAGTCTACGGCTGAAAAGCGCTGCCGCAGACTTGATTGCTTCATCAAATGAAAGAAAAAAAGGAAAGATTTATGCCGACGAAGAAAGTGCAAATGAATTGTCCCAATTGCCGGACACCACAGGTCGTTGAAGCCGTACAGGTCTTCGATGCTGCGATGGAGCCGCAGTCCAAGCAGCGCATACTGACAGGCGCCCCCAACATGATTCAGTGTTCGGCTTGCGGTTACCAGGGTCCTGTCCACATGCCGATCGTTTACCACGATCCGGAAAAACAGCTTCTCCTTACGCACGTGCCACCCGAACTGGGTCTTCCGATGCACGAGCAAGAACGCGTCATCGGGCCTTTGATCACCAAGGTTGTTGACAGCCTGCCGGCCGAGAAACGCAGGGCTTACCTTCTGCAGCCGCGTACTATGCTGACAATGCAGACCATGGTTGAGACGATCCTCGAAGGAGATGGCATTACCAAGGAGATGATTGAGAGCCAGCAGGAACGTGTTACTTTGCTCCAGCGCCTGGCAAACCTCAACTCCGATGACGCGATTATTGAGACCGCACAGCAGGAAGATGCCAAGATTGACAGCGAGTTCTTTTCGATATTGAATACGCTCGTCTCTAACGCCTTGCAGACAGGCGACGAAGCGCTGGCACGTCGATTGGTCGAAATCCAGCAGAAAATTGTACCGGTGACGACTTACGGAAAAGAGGTACAGCGCCAGAATAATGAAGTGCGCGCTGCAGCGGAAGAACTGCAGGCGCTGGGTGAAAAGCTGAACCAGGAAAGCCTGCTCGATCTGGTGATTAAGTCGTCCAATGAGACCCGTCTGCGGGCTTATGTCAGCATGGCTCGCCAGGGGATGGATTATGAATTCTTCCAGAAGCTGAGCGAGAGGATCGATAGAGCCCGTCCGGATGCGCGACCGCGGCTGGCAGAACTACGCCAGCAGCTCCTCGAATTGACGGCGCAGTATGATGCCCAGGCGGCCCAACAGATGGCCCAGATGAAACAGCTCATAGATGCATTGCTGCAGGAGGAAGATCCCAGGGAAATCATCAGGCAGAAC
>JBFGQG010000135.1:0-8276 GCA_041564295.1 Anaerolineales bacterium
TGTTGTATGTGGAGAGCACAGCGGTGTATTCCGGCACCACCTGGGCAAGCGCGAGGTCGATATAGCGACGGCGGTTCGACGGGGAGCCTTCAACGATTTCCAGCATCTGGGGGATGAAGAGAACAGCGTTGAAGTGACCGATAGCTTCGCTCAACTTCTGTTTGAGCCCGTCGTAAAGAACTTCCTTGCGCATACGGGTCCCATTGTTGCCGTTCCTTTCCTGGATGATGCGCAGTTCGAGCGTATGGGGCTGTCCGTTCTTCTCGAAACGACCGACGATGCGGGCGACGGCCACATCGTCGTCGAGGATGCTGAAATGGATCAGCTGCCGGTCGTTTTCAGCGTGGAACGAACTGACAGTTGCCAGCATATAAATCGCTTCCAGCAGACTCGTCTTCCCCTGAGCGTTGCTGCCCACGAGCAGGATTGTGCCCGCTGGCGCTTCCATATCGAGACGCGCGAAATTTCTAAAATTTGTTAGAGAGAGGTGGGTAAGGATCATCTTGTTTGCTGGCGGCGAAGCAGCGCAGAAATGATAGGGGACCGAACCGATCAGAGTTCCTTCTCTGATTCAATTTCGTCTTCTTCTTGCTGCAGCCAGACCTTTTCCGCCTTATCGATGAATAAATCGCCGTTCAGGTGGTCGTATTCGTGCTGGAAGATCCGGGCAAGCCAGCCTCTGGCCTTCACGCGCATTTTTTGTCCACGCCGGTTGAAGGCTTGAATTGTGACTTCTTCTGCGCGTTCCACTTCGCCCATGTAACCGGGAATGGAGAGGCAGCCTTCTACACCCATGAGCGTTTCGCGCGACACACGCTTGATCTCCGGATTGACAAGGACATAAGTCTTCTTCGGCACATCTTCGTCTTCGTCGTCCCCCCATTCCGCAACGAAAAGGCGCAGCGAAACATTGACCTGCGGAGCAGCGAGTCCAACACCGGGGGCCTCGCGCATGGTCTCGATCATATCGTCGATTAAAGTCTGCAGTTCCGGACCAAAATCCATTACCGGACGGGCTTTCCGCCGGAGAACAGGTTCGGGTAAAGTAACAATTTCCAGGATCGTCATAAGCTCCAATTGTAACGTGGATTTTAATGAAAATAGTTAAGTCGCCAGACTCAACATATCTCAATAATTCATTAAAGGCTAAAAATCGGGGTTCTTGTTGATGGAGATAAGGGCTGCTACCCGGCAGGCTTACCGGAGTTCAAAATCGTCTTCTTCCTCTTCTTCAAGTTCAGGCAATTCCCACAATTCACGCGCATTGCGATGGTAGCGTGCGAGCCAATCCAGCTGGCGTTCTTCGTCTCGAATAATGCGCTCCCGCTCCAGCTGTTTGCGGCGAGATTGCTGGCGATCCGAAATTTCCTGCCGGACCCGGGCAGGGTTGTGCACCCCCTCAAATTCATAGGTTTTATCCCCGACATTGATTGCGACGGTCCCAAAGTTAAGCATAATGCCGAGGATGCCTTTGCGTTCGTGTTCGAGGCTGAGGATGTTCTCCAGGGGCGCCGTCTGCCGGTTCTCCCGACCCAGAGGTGTCCGGTCCAGGTCAGTAATGCTCGTTCGCGATAGCTCATACCGATCGTCGCGCCAGTCCCAATACTTATAGATCCACCAGCCGAGTACGGAAATAAGGGAGAGGATGTAGAGCATATTGGTGGCGGTGCTTGGAAAATTGATGATCAGGTATGTGCCGCCTATGAGTACGGTCAGCAGTCCGACCGTCGGCTGCCAGATGAGCAGAAAAAGTAAAAACCAGTGCTTCCGGTAGACGATCGTTTCCCCTTCCATGTAACGCGTTTTGAAGAAATTTGTAAATATCGTTTGAGAAAAAGGTGTGCCCGTTTCTTTGGCAGCCACGCGCTGTGCTTCAATAGAAACGGGGGGGCGTCGCTTTGAGCGCGTGTTGACCGCCATGCCCAGCTTTTCGCGCAGCCGGACGTCGACTTCTTCATCTTCACTGCGGCGCGATTCCTCCAGGGCCCGATGCCAATATTCTTCAATCAGGGATTTAAACCGCTCCGGCTGGCCGATATTGCGCATGATAATGTTGCCGGTATACGTGCGGATATGTAAGTCGCCGTACCCGAAAATGCGCTGGATAAAATCGGTAGAAATGTCGACTGACCGCACTTCCGTCAGCTTGGCTTCCTGGATGCTCTCATATAAAAGAAAAGTTTCCTCCAGCCAGACGACGCGCTTATCCGTGACGATGTAATAATCGTCGCTCCAGTCGATATAGCGCCAGGCGCCCCAACCCAGAGCGCCCACCAGGAACGCGATGCCGCTATACAAGAGCACCGGCATCGGCAGACGCGCACCGAAATACATCATCGTCAGCGCCAGGATTGCCAACAGCGCCACAGGCACCTGTGCGAAGAACAGGATCATTGGGTGTTTGCGGGCAAGCAGGTGCAGGCCTTCATCGTCGCTCAACCAGTCAAACTGCTTGCGCCCGGCAATGTCGTATCCCTGGCTGACGATGACCAGTTCCTTCCGGATTTCGGGGTGGCTCATCAACAGGAAATTAAAGTCATCGCGTTCCATGCGAAGCACGGCTGAATCTTCCACGGCCGTGACCGACGCGCGGCGCGGGCTGCCGAACAGCAGCGAGCCTTCGCCGAAGAAATCTCCAGCCGTCATGGTTGAAAGGAGTTCCTCTTCTGTTCCGAACGACCGCGTGATGATGACCGTTCCATTGAGGACGAAGAAAAAGCTGTCCCCACGATCGCCCTGGCTGAACAGGCGCTGGCCGGCTTCAAAATTCACGACCTTGAACAGCCCGGCCAGGCGATCAATTTCCTCCTCCGGCACGCCTTTGAAGAGGTGGCTCTTTTTAAGAAGATTGCGGGCTCTTCGATGTGCCAGGTGGTCCTGGCCCATTTCATAGGTCATGAAATCCATTCTACAATAAGCTGGATTTCCCGGCAAACGGGAACCTTCGCAAGGTTTAAGCCTTGCGAAGGTCATCCGCCCCGGTGGTAGAATCATGAAAATTATCAGGAGACAACATTATGCCTATTCATTTTGGAACGGACGGTTGGCGAGCCGTCATTTCCGATACATTTACCTTTCATAACCTCAGGCTTGTCACCCAGGCCATCGCAGATGCAGTCGCTTCCCCTGGATGGAACGATGGCGCCCCGGAAAAATACAAGCCGACTTCGGATGCAGTCGTCGTCGGCTTCGACACACGCTTCCTGTCAGACCGCTATGCACAGGATGTGGCCCGGGTGTTAGCCGGCAACGGCTACACTGTCTACCTGGCCCAATCGCACACACCTACGCCGGCCATCTCGTACGCCGTGCGCCACCTCGGCGCCCGCGCCGGCGTGATGATCACCGCCTCCCATAATGCGCCGCGCTACAATGGGGTCAAATTAAAATCGAGCTACGGCGGATCGTCCTTGCCAGAGCAAGCCCGCAGAGTGGAAATCTATCTCAACGATAACGAAGAACGCGCTCGTGGCCCCAACCAGATGGACTTCGAACGTGCCCGTGAAGCCGGCCTGATCAAGAAGTTCAATCCGATACCAGCGTATTACGATCATTTGAGAACCCTCATTGACTTCGACGCTATCGGTGAGCGTCGTCGTCACGTCGTTGTCGACTCGATGTACGGCTCCGGCAAAGGTATGATCGCCGGCATTCTGCAGGGCACCGGTTGCGAAGTCCACGAAATCCGCGGAGACCTGAACCCCGGGTTCGGCGGGGTTCACCCCGAACCGATCGCCCAGCACCTCGGCGCCCTTGCCGGCGCGATCGCCGCAGGCCGTGGCAGCTTCGGCATTGCAACCGACGGCGACGCAGACCGCATCGGTGCGATGGATGAACGCGGCCAGTTCGTTGACCCGCATAAGATCATGGCCCTCGCGCTCTGCCACCTTGTTGAAAATCGAAGCCTGACCGGCGACGTAGTCCGCACGGTCTCCACAACGCGCATGCTCGACCGCCTGTGCGGGCGCTACGGGCTCCAGATTCACGAAACACCCGTCGGGTTCAACCACATCGCCGACCATATGCTGGCCAACGATGTGCTCATCGGCGGTGAGGAATCAGGCGGGATTTCGTTCAAGGGGCATATTCCTGAGGGCGACGGGGTGCTCATGGGCCTGCTGCTGATCGAAATAGTCGCTGCATCCGGCGGCACACTGGCCGACATGGTGGATAAACTGCTGAAGGACGTCGGTCCGGCGTTTTACGCCCGGACAGACCTCCGATTAAATCGCCCCGTCCAGAAGGCCGTGATGACCTCACGCCTGGCGGAAAACGCGCCGGCAACAATCGGTGGAGAAAGCGTCGTCGAAGTGCGAACGAATGACGGCGCCAAATACATCATGAGCGACGATTCCTGGCTGCTGATCCGGCCATCAGGCACTGAACCCGTACTGCGTGTCTATGCCGAAGGACGCTCGGAAGCCATGCGCGACGCCCTGCTGGGGTACGGCGAGCAGGTGGCTGAAAGCGTAGCGTAAAGAAGGGCCAGATTCCAGGTGCCTGGTCTGGCCAGCCCCGACCGAAGCAGCGGGGGCTTACCCGGCACATGTAACTCTACTCACCTTTTAGCAGCGATTCGAACGACTGACTTTCCCCATACGCCCGCCCTACGCTCTCCATCTCTATGATGACTTCATGGACAGCCAGCTGCCGGCCGGCTTTCTCGGAGCGGCGCCGCACGAACAGCGCATGCTGTGTTTTGTGGCAAAGCGCTGCGTCCGTTTTCCTGTCGAGCACTTCCCTGACATCCACGATCGCTACAGCCGGGTCATCGGCATTCAAGAGGCGGGGATATGGATGGCCGGCGAAATTTGCGGAAAATGTATAGACCGCGGGCTGCATGCCGTCCGGAAAGGACATGGCAGCCGCTAATGCGGCTTTATGGCAAATGACGTGTGCCGGATGCCCATATTCGCCATTTGAACCGTGGGTGAGCAAGACATCGATCTGGAACTGGCGGACGGTCGCTGCGACCTGGCCGGCGAGAGCCGTCAGGTTGTCCGTGAAGGCATAAAGTTCGTCGTCCGGCCCAACGCGCGGATCGACATAATTCAGAAATGTCAGGCTGCGCCCGCCCAGTTTTCCCACCGCGCAGACCAGTTCCTGTTCGCGGATTCCTCCCAGGTTTTCGAGTGAACAAACCGGAGGTTCGCCGACTTCGCCGCCTTCTCCCCTTGTCGCGCAAAGATAATGCACCTGCGCGCTGCGTTTCGCTAACAACGCCAGCGTTCCGCCGGAAAGCATGGTCTCATCATCAGGGTGCGCGAAGAAAGCAAGGACGTTCATTATTACCTCGATTGGAGCAAACCGGCGAGTCAGCGAATCTGTCCGCTGACTCGCTGGCTCGCTATGACCGGACCGTCGATGCAGATCAACATCGTCTTTCCCCGCGCGCCTTTCAATGCGCAGACGCCGCAGTCTGCCAGGCCGCCGCAGGGCATTTCCGTGGTGATCAGCAGCTGGACAGGTGCGCGCTGGCCTGAAAGCAGCGGTTGAACCTGGTCGAGAGCCGAAAGAGGGATGTCGATCGCTATAAAATCAGCCCAATTCGACGCATCAGATACGGCTGACAGAGGTTGGACTTCGACGTGCAACGGCAGTTCTCGAAGGGGCAGATCGGTGAACAGCGCGGCGTTATCCGCTGTATCGAGCAGGGGAAGCAGGCGATCGGCCGTATTACCCATTGCGACGAGCGCCAGGTTGCGCAGGGCTGCTGGAAGTTGAAACCCTTTTCCCAATGGCCCACGCAAAGCGAGCTCCTCTCCGAGCTGCCAAAACGGTGACAGCGAGTGATCAAGCGGAGCAGCAAGGAAGCCATCATCGGTTTTACGGTTTAGAAACACCGGCTCGGCCAGCAGCGCATCGGGATCTGCCGGTGCATGAACCATTACGTACTGTCCAGGCGCCGGGACTGCATTTTGCGGACAGCCGATCAGGACGGAACGCCTGCCGTCCGGCTCAAGGTGAAACTCTAATACCTTTCCAACGTATTGATTCATGCCGGCATGGTATCATGCTAGAGGCCCGCTTGCAACGGGGTTGCACTGCTGCGCCTTTTTGAAGAGATAGATAAAAGCGCGTTTTGCTTCCTCGCTTTGT
Organism: Anaerolineales bacterium; assembly: GCA_041564295.1. GTDB lineage: Bacteria > Chloroflexota > Anaerolineae > Anaerolineales > JABWBV01 > DATDOR01. Next base: position 6,100 of record JBFGQG010000135.1, read on the forward strand.
GCTATCGATTTTGCTGAAATTCAGTAATACAACGACGTAATATATCGAAACCCATAAGGAGTAAAGTAATGAACATTGCTAGCGTAATTGGTGGCATCGCAGGACTATCCTGGTTGCTTGTCATCGGTATTATAGTAGTGTCGGTGCTGCGCGCCTCGCGCGGCCGGCCTTTCAGAGGTACTACCTCCGTGATCATCGGCGCCATCATCCTGGCCCTCCTCCTGACGACTGTGAGCCAGGGGCTTGTCTTTGTCGAGCCTCAACAGCGGGGCGTCGTGATTTCGGCTCTGCCCGGCCGTGAAGGCGTGCGCCGTGAGGCGCTGCCCGGCGGCTTGAGCTGGATCGTGCCGTATTTTGAAACGGTCTTGACGTATCCGGTTTCCCGGCAGACATACACGATGTCTTCCACTTCGGATGAGGGACAGATCGCAGGCGATGACTCCATCCAGGCCCGCACGCAGGACGGCCAGATCGTGTTCGTGGATGCTTCCGTCATTTTCCAGGTCGATCCGAAGCGCGTGGTGGACGTCCACCTGCTGTGGCAGAACAACTACATCAATGACCTGATCCGACCACAGGCCCGCGGTATTATCCGCGATGCGGTTGCGATCTACAACATTGAAGATGTTTACAGCTCGAAACGGGCCGAGGTCACACAGTTGATATCTGATGGTATGTCCGAAGTCCTGGAAGAAGGTGGTTTCATTTTGATCGACTTCGTGCTGCGTAACATCGCTTTCTCATCCGAATATGCGGCTTCTGTTGAACAAAAGCAGATCGCAGAACAGGAAGCCCTGCGCGCTGAATTCGTCGTACAACAGCGTGAGCAGGAAGCCAACCAGGCGCGTGCCGTTGCCCAGGGTGACGCCGATGCTGCTGCAATCCGTGCAGAAGGGCAGGGACGGGCCCGCGTGATCCAGGCACAGGCAGAGGCTGAAGCGCGCCTCCTCCAGGCCGCGGCTGAAGCAGAAGCTCTCCACCTGCTAGGGGAAGCCATTAAAGATAATCCGGACGTACTGACGCTCGAGTACATCCAATCGCTCGCACCCAATATCAGTGTCATGCTCCTCCCGGCGGACAACCCGTTCCTTTTCCCGCTGCCCCAGGTCGGTCCGCCGGTGCCGACAACCACCCCGGTTCCGACCCCGGCGCCGACCGTCGCCCCCACACCTACCGAATCTCCGTAACACTAAATCTGCATGAAAACGGTAGGGACGCAGCCAGCGTCCCTACCGTTTTTCCAACCAGAAAGCTCCACCGCTGGCAAGACCTTCTTTCAACAGCTGCGGCTCAAAAAGCGGCGCGAACGCAGCATAGAATCCCCCTTCCGCAAAGAAGTACAGCGTGTTCCCATTTGGGCTCCATACCGGGATAAAGGCCGGCATGAAATAGACCTGCCGCGCCTCCTCGTTGAGGTGGGCGATCCAGATGCCTGAAATCGGACTGGCCCAGGCGAAACCTCCCGCACGGTTAGCCGCGGGCAACGACGGCTCCGGACCCTGGAGCTGGAATGTGCTGCCACCAGGCCCGACTGCCAGTACAGCCGTAGGTGTTCGAGCGAGGAAAAATCCTGCTACAGAATCCCAATTGGGTAAAAAAGCCTCATCGGACGTAATTCTCACAGTCTTGTTTCCGGTCCCGGATATGAAATACAGCCCCTGTTCGACCGCCTCGGAACAATTGGCCGTGAACGTATCGAGCGAGAGTAGAATATTCCCCGTTCGAGGGTCCAGGGCTACTCCATTGAACGGCCCTTCCCAGACTGGGGCAGCTATCCCACTTTCCACGTCTATCTTTCGCAGCTTTTCATTCCCGCAAACTGCTGACCATGAGTGCACCAGCAGCGTCGATTCGTCAAGCCAGCCGACGAATGACTCTCCGCCGCTTTCTCCTGTGTCGTAGAGTAAGGTTGAACCGCTGCCGTCGGTATTCGCCCGCCAAACGCCGGACATTGTATAACCGGCGCCTGTACCGAAGGTTTCTACTGCGGCGTAAACTACATGACGCCCATCCGACGTCCAGATCGGCTGGATTTCGTGGCCCTGGGTTTCAGTTAGGCGGTGCAGGACAGGCCTGTCTACTGGGAGAATGTAAAGGTCTGCAGATGGTCCTTCCAGGATGCCAGTGAACGCGATTGACTGCCCGTCCGGCGCCCAGGCGATCGAGGTGACTTCGAA
>JBFGQG010000136.1:0-8266 GCA_041564295.1 Anaerolineales bacterium
CATCCGGCGAATAAGCGACCCCATAAACACTGCCCATGCCTTCTTCAGTAAATTCCCGAATCGGATTTCCGCTCTGCGCATCATACAGCCGAATGACTCCATCCCACCCGCCGGTCAAAACGGTCTTCCCGTCAGGAGCATACGCGACCCCGTAAACCGTATCCGGCCCACCGGGATTATCCGTTCCGGCTCCGTAGGTGGTCACGAGATCTCCGCTTTCTATTTCCCACCTCCTGGCATATCCATCCTCTCCGCCCGTCAGCGCGAATTTGCCGTCAGGCGAATATGCGACGCCCATTACCCCCGCCTGGTTTGTCGGATCGTACAGAAAGCGCTGCACCAGCGCATGGCTTTGGACATCCCAGATGGTAATGAAGCTGTCCAGGCCGCCCACCAAAAGATATTTTCCCCGAACATTTTTTGCACATCCCACACCCAGGCAGACTGATCGTGACTTCCGGTCAGGATGAATCGTCCATCCCGGGAAAATGCCACGCTCCAAATTTGATCCGTTTGACCGCTGAACTCGATCAGTTCCAAACCTGTCTGAACATCCCAGAGCCGGGCGGTTTTATCACAGCTTCCGGTAAGCAAATGTCTCCCATCCGGCGAGAAGCGCACCGACCTGACCAGGTAGCAGGTGTGGCCGATGATGACCAGGATTTCTTCACCTGTTTCCACGTCCCAAAACCTGGCGGTCTTGTCCCAACTCCCGGTTGCCAGTGTTTTGCCGTCCGGAGAAAAATCCACGCTGGCAACCCCGTCGGTATGGCCGCTGTAAGTTCGGACCGGCTCACAATCCTCTGCCTGCCATAAGCGTGCTGTGCCGTCGACACTGGCTGTCGCGACGTACGAATCATCGGGAGAGAATGCCAGTTCCCAGACAGGGTCTGTGTGGCCGACAAAACTGCAAATTACTTTGCCGGTACGGGCATCCAACAGCTTTGGTGTACCGGTCACACTCCCAATCAACAGACGTGTGCCGTCATTGGAGACCTGGATATCAATGGGTACATCCTCGAGCTTCCCGTTGAAACGACCTTTCCCGGTAGCCAGGTCCCATCCCCAAACCGATCCGTCGTTGCTGGCTGCGTACACCATCCCCACGTCCGGAGAAAAAATTGCTTTTACGCCACGTCCTTGCTGGTTGGCAATAAACTGCCGGATTTCCTGGCCGGTACGTGCGCTGAACATCCTGACGATCCCGTCGTAGCTCCCCGTGAGGATATATTTTCCGTCCGAAGAGAAATTAGCTGAATATACGCCAGCTGCCTGGCCGGAAAGGATCAGTTTTGGAAACGGCAGCCCGGCAGCGCTGGTCAGCGCGATATCCCCTTCAACCGTGTATTGGATGTCCAGGGAGCGAAGGCTCGATAGTGCGACCAACTGTGGATCGGAGATGGACAGCATCAGGCTTTGCGCTTCTGCTGCCATTCGCTGGGCCTCAGCACGGTCGAAGTCTGACAAGGCTTGCGCGCTGCCTGCGCGGTTTCGGCGATAGCCGCATTCTGGATCGCCAGCGCGGAATTCCGGTTTGCGAAATAACCAGCCATTATTGCAGCAAGAAGAGTAAGCATTAAACCACCGGCAAGAAAACGCGCACTTCGGCGCAGCTGTTTAGTCGTGCGATGCTCCGTCTCGGCCAACTTCTTCGCTGAATCCAGCTCGCGCAACCGCTGGGCCTCGCGCTCAGCAGAATCGCGATCCACCCAGAGTTGGGATTCCTCAAGAAATGCTCGCTCGAGCGAGTTCATCTCAAACGGATGCGCCGCAGCCCAGGCCTGCGCCTGGTCCAGGCGCAGACCCCTGTACAGCAGATCGGTCTGCTGACCAGAAACGTGCCACATCTGTGACGCTTCCGTCAGTTGACGGTGCACCCGCAGTTCGTCCCGGTTCTCGTCCAGCCATCCGCGAAGGGTGGGCCATTCCCTGATCAGGGCTTCATGCGCAACCTCTACGGAAGTTTCACTCGCCGTGATCAGGCGGGCATCAGCCAGCGCATTAAGTACCGCCAGTGTGTCCTCTTCTTCTTCCGACTTCAGGATCAACTCTTCATAGGTTGCTCTTCGCCGCGTGTCCACTGCATTGGATTCGTCACCCAGTTCCGTCAATCGAAGAAATATCCGGCGGGCAATAACCTGCTGTTCCCTCGTAAACTGGTCAGTAAATACGGTTTCGGCAGTTTCGGCGATCGCCCCTCGGACCCCTTGAGACGATGCATACCCGCTCAGTGTCATCATGCGTCCACGGCGGCGGCGCCAGGTTTCCAGCAAGGCGTGCGAAAGTAAGTGCAGCGCACCGGGTTCACCCCCGACGTCCCGCAGGAGCAAATCAACCAGTCCCGGCTCCAATTCCCACCGACTGCGCTGGGCGGATTCTTCTATCATCCGCCGCATTTCATCGGAATTCATCGCACCGATATATTGCTGTCGCGATGCAAGCGCTTCGCGCAGGCGTTCGTAGGCTGCACAATGCGCGTAGAAATCCGCCCGCAGCGCAATCACCACGATCACCGGCCCATCCGGTTCAGCAGAAGCCGAGAGAAGGATGCCGACAGAGCGTTCCCGATCGTGCTCCGATCGGCAGAGAGTGAACAATTCCTCAAACTGGTCGATTACCAGGAGAATGCGAGCGTTGCTGCCTGTGCCCATCTTTCGCCTGGCGAACAGATGCAGGCTTCGGGCATCCGCTTCCAGTTCGTCCAGCAGCACCGCCGTCGCAGTTACAGAGTGGCTTTCGCTCGTCAGGACTCCGGCTAAGTTTTCAAGCGGATGTGCGGTCGGTGTGAGGATGTGTATTTCCCAATCCGCGGATGTTTTTTCCCAGCGAAGCATCGGGACCAGGCCGGCCCGGACAAGGGAAGACTTGCCGCTTCCGGATGCACCGACGACCGCCAGAAATCGGCCATGAGGAGATTCCTTGTCCGACAACAGATCGATGACTCGCCTGGTTAGCAGCGCAGAAAGCGCTTCGCGCCCGACGAACGAATCGGCGTCGGCCTCATCGAAGAACTGCATGCCTTTATACGGACACAGACCGGCGGCAGGCGCATCTTCGCGCCGGACGGTCGCTGCGAGCTCCAGCAGGCGGGCAAACGCTTGAGGCTCATCCTGAAGTCCGAGCGCATCAACGAAGCGGGCCTGGATGGTGGGAATGTCCGGCAGTCGAAGGTTCTGTTCCAGGCGGCTGATCTGCGCATCGCTGTAACCGACCTCTAGCGCAAGATCCATCTGGGTCATCGCGACGCGACGGCGGAGAAAGCGCAGCAGATCGCCAAAGGTTGTAAATTTCTCCAGGGTTGTTGTGGGGATTTGCCTCATCACAGGACCTCAACTTCTCATTCAATCATTATAAAGAAATCAAGGCGGGCGGGAATACAGATTTTGGAGAATTTTGGTAGGAAATGTCGGCTCAGGCGGGGGTGGGCCTGCTATTATGGAAATTGGTGATGCAGCCCTGTCTAAGCTACCTGACAATCAAGAGCTATTCCCTTCATGGAGAAAAAACATGCTTACAAAACATGCTTTCTTGAGAATCGCCCGGCCTTTGATCGCCCTGTTCGTTCTGACCGCCTGCGAGCTGGGGTCTGCCGCACAAACCGCAGTCCCCAGTGCAACGGCCACCCCCAATCCCACCGCGACCGTGGATTATGCTCCTATCGAAGGGATGTTCGACATCGGTGGGATCAACTTGTATCTCAAATGTGAGGGAACCGGTTCTCCTACAATCGTGTATCTGCACGGCAATATCGAAAATGAAGATTTCTCCGGCGCCTCCAGCGGCGATTATATCGGTCCAAAGCTAAGGGACCAATACCGATTCTGTGTGTACGACCGGAGGAACGTGGGCAAAAGCGATGAGATCCCCGGAACCTACACCGGTCTGGAAGCTGTCGCTGATCTGCATGCGCTCTTGGCTTCCGCCGGGATCGAACCACCATATGTTCTACTCGGCGCCTCATTTGGTGGGCTGCTGGCCGATCTGTATGCTAAGACCTACCCCGGCGAAGTGGTGGGGATGGTCATGCTCGATGCAATGTTCCCCTTCGATATGGATCTGCTGCCGGAGGACATGCGTTTTAAGGCAGAAGACGACTGCTGCAATAACGAGCGCCTGATTCATCTCACAGTTGTCCAGGCCGCCTACGATGCGCCACAGCCGGCTGTCCCGGTCATTTACCTGTTGGCCATGCCTTTCACATGGGATCTGGGTGTGGCGGAATATGACGCCGTAGTACGGGATATGATTGAGGCCTACGTTGCCGGCTTCTCGCCCGGCACCCTGATCGAAGTCCAGTCGCCGCATTACATGGAGCAGGCCATACCCCAAAAAATCGCGGATATTTTGGTGGAGCTCATCACCGGCCTGAAATAAAAACCAAATCCGAAGATGGACCTGGCGAATTGTGAGCCTGGATGGCAATGCCTCCGCATCCACAATTCGCCAGGCTTCTATTCTCAAATGTTCAGGACCAACTGACTATTGTTAACCGTTAGAGATCTTTCGGCCGATTACTTCGTACGATAAATAAACGAAATGATCCACCCCGGAATATCGCCCTCCGCGCAATTTCCATCCGGAAGCAGACTTGACCCGATTAACACGCCGCTTAGGGAGTATAGAAAGTACCTCAAGTCTTATAGGCCCCCGTTATTAGTGCTCCACCCATTCCCCCTCGGGCAGTTTCTCCCCTGCACGGATGGCGACCTTCACCCGGTTCTCAAACGGTGTGAGCGGACAGCTGTAGTTCATGTTGTAAGCACAGTACGGATTGTACGCCAGGTTGAAATCGATATGGAACCGCCCGTCCGGCAGCACTTCGGGATCGAGGTAGCGCCCTGCGCCATATGTCTCTTTGTTAGCCAGGCTGTCAACGAAAGGAAGGAAGAAACCATGGTGAGACGCATAAATCGCCAGTTCAGCCTCCTGGCCGTCGACTTCAAATTTAAACGACCCGTACCGGCGATAATGCTGTGTATCCCCGGTTGAAGTCTGCATCACTATCTCTTCTTTTACGGGATCTTCCTCGACCTGCACCTTGAGGTCAAGATGCGGGTTGTAATCGAAATATTTCAGACCGTTGAAACTTGACTTTTGTTCACGGGTCAACGGGCTCTGGGGGTGCCGGCCAAAGAATTCGTCTTTGGATTCCCTGAAATGTTTGAGTTCGTCCATCTATGTCTCCGTATTCTTGAGAACGGCTTAGCAGCCGAATTATTGCAGCTTATCGAGTTCCTGCTCAATTGCCTGGATGATCAGTTCAGGGCTGCCGCCAACGATGCGCGTATTGTTGACCATGAAAGACGGTGTGCCGTTCATTCCCTGGCCGTGTGCGAAGCTGAGATCGTAGCTGACCGTTGCCTGGTGTGTATCCGTATCAAGGCAGGCGTTAAACAAGTCAACATCCAGTCCAATATCAGCCGCATAGCGTGGCAGGTTTTCCCGGCGCGCATTCGTGTAAGAAGAACCAGGTTCATTATAGACACGATCGAGGTAGTCCCAAAATCGACCCTGGTCATGCGCACACTGACCGGCTTCAGCTGCTTTCGGTGAATCCGCTGTGATGATCGGCAGGTCTCGCCATTCCAGGCGCACGAGCCCATCATATTGCTCGACGATGTTGAAGAGGACACCGGCCTGGTGCCAGGACCTGCAGGCCGAACAGGTGAAATCACCGAATTCGATAATCGTCACCGGGGCATCAGACGGACCATAAACCGGATTGTCTACCAGGCGGGCCTGTGCAACCTCCGGAACTGACTGATGGCGCCAGGACAGATATCCTGCAGCACCAACCAGGATCAGCAAGACAATCGCTAGATTGCGGATGCTTTGTTTTCGCTGTGCGATTCGTTTTTCCTCTCTACGTTTCCTGGTTGATTTTTTTGCCATACCCCTTTAGATGATGTATTTTGCAGGGTTCTTACGAAGGGGAATGGATCCAGTAAGCAAATTTCCGGTGCCGGCCGACCAACTGGCGTATAATTTTCGGGTGCAGTCAGTGAGGCAGCGAGAAGGCGAACGGGCAGCTGGATATCCTTTGACTTCCTGTTGCAACTTCGTTCCTTCATCTTTCAACCATTAAACAACCATTCAACCTGAACACAAGGAAACCTTACCGGAGCCAACATGTCTAATTTCGTGATTGCCAATGCCATAATGCTGCAGGCCCTCGTTTCAATTGAGGAGGTCCTGGGTAAGAAAGGTCTGGATGCTGTCCTGAACGCTGCAGGACTGGCTGCATATATCGACAACTTTCCGCCGGATAACGCCAGCCCGGCGATTTCTTTTGAAGATTACGCCCGGCTGAACCAGGCGATAGAGGATTACATCGGTCGGGCTTCGAAAGGGATTTTAATGCGCATCGGTAGGGCATCTTTCCAGTACGGCATTCGTGAACAGCCGGCGCTGTTGGGGCTCGTTGGTGTGGCACTCAAGGTCTTGCCGAAACGCGCGCAGGTCAGGTTTGTCCTGAATGCGATCGGCAACGCGCTCAAAAAAACGTCGCCGGGCACCGAATTCTGGGTGGACGATCGAAGTGAATCAATTGCGTATTGTGCCCGCGAATGCTCGATCTGCGAAGGCCGTTCGAGCGAACTGTCTGTCGGGCACCTGATGGCCGGCAGCCTGGCGGAAGCGGCGAAGTGGGCCACCGGCGACGAACTCCAGGTGAAAGAGACGATGTGCAAGGCGAAAGGCGATCCATACGGCCGCTGGGAAGTCGACGTCTAGTGCCAGGGGACTGTTATGTCTCACAGCTCACCCTTTTCACGCTTGCAGCCGCTCCCTTCCGGTGCTTTTCAAATTGAAGACGCATTCTGGTCACCGAGATTAGCCGCGCTGCAAAACGTGACGTTACCACAGCAGTTCCATTCAATGGAAGTGACTGGCCGGATTGACAATTTTCGTCGAGCCGCTGGCCTTTTCGATGGACCACACAGGGGTTTTGTGTTCAATGATTCAGATGTCTACAAATGGGTTGAAGCTGCTGCCCGCGCAGGCCACCATCCGGCATATGCAGAGGAGATGGACACAATCATCCACCTCTCCCTCGCTGCCCAGCAGACGGACGGATACCTGAACACGGCTTTCATGTTTGACAAGGCCGGCGCACGCTGGTCGAACATTCGCGACGACCATGAACTGTATTCTGCCGGTCATTTCATCGAAGCTGCGCTCTCTCTGCACCGATCTGGCGACGATCGACTGCTGCCGGCTGCTCACAACCTTGCAGACCTTATTTGTTCGCTGTTCGGCCCGGAGGAAGATGGGAAAAGGCCTGTCGTGCCGGGGCATGAAGAGATAGAAATCGCACTGATCGCTCTTTACCGTGCAACCGGAGAAAAACGGTACCTCCAGCAGGCGAGCTTTTTTATCGAAGCGAGAGGGTATGGGCTCGTCGGCGGCCTGCCGTACCACCAGGACCACATGCCTTTTCGAGAACTCGATAAGATGACCGGCCACGCGGTTAGAGCCCTGTACCTCAATATCGCCGCAGCAGACCTTTACTTAGAAACAGGTGATAAGCCTTTATTTGAAACGCTCGTACGGCTCTGGGAAAGGTTATACACGCGGCAGGTCTATGTTACAGGCGGCCTGGGCGCTCGCCATTCCGGTGAGGCTTTTGGGGACGATTACGAACTGCCGAATGAAAAGGCCTACAGCGAGACCTGTGCGTCCGTCGCCGCTATCCTCTGGAATTGGAGAATGCTTCAGGCAACCGGCGACGCACGCTACGCAGACGCGATTGAAACGACCCTCTATAACGCCGCATTGGCCGGCATCTCCCAAAAAGGTGATACGTATTTCTACACCAACCCCCTTGCCAGCAGTGGAGTGCACCGCAGGGCGCAGTATTTCAACTGTGCATGCTGCCCACCAAACATCGCACGTTTACTGGCCTCGCTCAGCGACTTCTTCTGTTCGACAAGCGAAGGAACAGCCTGGATTCACCAGTATGCCTCCGGAAAGTTGGAAATTCCAGTCGGGCAACAGACCGTTCGATTGCGTATCCAGACTGCTTACCCCCGTGAAGGCAAAGTGGAAATTTGCGTCGAGCGGCCGGGAATTTTCGCGATGAACCTCCGCATCCCGGCCTGGGCGGGAACCGCAGAACTGCAGATTAACGAGGAAGGATTCACAACCGAACGGCCGGGCTACGTCAATCTCAAGCGGCAATGGCAGGCCGGCGATTGTGTGACACTGCTCTTTCCGATGAAACCGCACTTCGTTGTCTCGCATCCGGCTGTATTGGATAACACGGGGC
>JBFGQG010000137.1:0-8263 GCA_041564295.1 Anaerolineales bacterium
ACTGACCGGCAGTGTAGGCAGAAGAAGTGGACTGCAGGTTGAACGCAACCATCATCATCCCGTTGGATACCCAGCGCTCCGAGTGCTCAAAACATTTCGGTACTGCTTCCGGATCTTCCAACTCTTGTTCCAACATGGGCGCTTTGCCGGCTCCCTGCTGGTATGCGATGGGAATAAAAACCGTATAAGAACAGGCGACTTCTTTCACGTCGCTTGGTGTATTGACAACCACTCCATCAATCACCATCGTAGATGAGCCGCCGCCATCCTGGTTGATCCCATGTGTGGCCCCGAGGGAATTTTTAGCAAAGGAGCCCAGCTGGGTCATGTCCATCCCCGCGCTGACACCTTCATTACGACCGTCCACCACGATGAAAAAGATATAGTTGTCATTGAAGGCAATCGCAGTACGCGGGCTGCGTACGTTCGCTCCGCCGTCGACAAAGGTGTTGATCACACCGTTTTCCAGGAAATAGAAGCTGCCCCCGACAGCGGCGTATGCTTTCGTCCAGTCAGCGCTGACCGGTGATGTGCAGTCGCCGTCGTTCAGATGTTTCCGCGCGCTGGAAATGCCGATTTCATCACCGACCACAAGATTCTGCAGCAGCTTCGTGCGTTTCGCGCCTGTCGCTGAAAGGACCACATGGTCGAACGGGATCGGTGTGTCGCCTTTCTGGTCGTTGATGGCAACGACTCTGCCTTGAACGAATTTAGGCAGGGGCATGACGAGCATTGGCTGGGTGAGTTCGACGAGGATCTCAACGCCACTGGAGTCGGTCTTGGTGCTGCGGTCGTATTGTGAAGTGTAGATGATGATATCGTCAGTGCCGCGGGTCGTATTGATTCCCTGGTATTTCTGGGTCGTCAGATCATCCAGAAAAGTGATCACCTGTTTATCCGCCTGGTGCGTGATGCACTCGCCGACGAAAGCTGTCCGGTCCAGCTTCCAGACAAAACCGCTGCCGTTCTGGAAATCCGTAAAGCGCTTTGTGTACCAACCGGAATGGATGACGCCGCGGTCAGGCACGCCGGCGGAGTTAAAAAACGAACCGTTGATCGCGACGAGCACATCGTTCGTCTTGCCCCATGCTTCGCCCCAAAAATTCAACGCCCCTTCGTACCGCTGAAACTGGCCCGAAACCGGTTCGAGACCGCCGGTAAGCCGTCCCTGGCCGATGCTGCTCTCGATAAAGACGCCTGTATTGAAGCGGTCCATGCGGGCGACATGCACTCTGTTAGGATCTGGCAGGACGAAAAGCTGGTAGTCTACCCCCGGCCCAACCGTTACCCAGCCGGTCGGCGCTTCAGCTACGAGCGCATCCACCGACCAGGCCTCTTCCAATCTCTGCGCAAACGGCGCCTGGGGTGTTTCGACGGCAGCGATGGCGCTTTCGATGACGGACGCGTCGATAGACGACATCGCCATGAGTCCCATTAAAGAACTCATTACGACGATGAGTGCAATTCCCAGCATCGCATTTCCGCGGCTTTCAAACAAAGACTGAACCTCCAGATAAATTATAGAACGAATGTTCTAATAATGCAAGTAGAGTGCCAAGGGGAGAGTATTCCATGCTGTTTTGAATTAAGCAATAGGAAATGGGTCTATACAAATGCTGGTAAGATCATTAAGAGCCAAATATTCTAACCGAATAACTCGCCCTTCGGAGAATTAATGATGCCAACTCTAAACCAGTCGAAGAAATGGCGCACGCTATGGCTGCTGTCCCTTGCCGAATTGCTGGGGATGAGCGTCTGGTTTTCCGCATCCGCGGTCATACCTGAATTGACCGACACCTGGCAGCTCGATGCAGGCGGAAAAGCCTGGCTGACCATCTCCGTGCAGCTGGGTTTCGTAGCAGGCGCTTTCGGTTCCGCCTTGCTCAACCTCGCAGACCGACTGCCAGCCAAGCAGGTTTTCACCGCTTCTTCCCTCCTTGCGGGTCTTTTCACCCTGCTCATCCCCACTGCCGCCAACAGCCTGGTCCCGGCTCTCATATTGCGCTTTCTTACCGGCGTGATGCTGGCCGGCGTGTATCCGGTTGGGATGAAGATCATGGCGACCTGGACCAGGGAAGATCGCGGCCTGGGGATCGGTCTGCTCGTTGGCGCGCTGACGCTCGGTTCCGCCTCTCCACACCTGATCAACGCGCTCGGAGGCATTGGTGCATGGCAGCCTGTCCTGTTTACTGCAGCAGGCCTGGCGATTGCAGGCGGAGGGATCGGGTGGATTTATATCGATGAGGGGCCGTACAAGACCGCCAGCGCTCCATTTGACTGGCGCTACGCCGGCAAGGTCCTCTCCCAACGTGATGTCGGGCTGGCAAACCTGGGTTATCTCGGGCACATGTGGGAGCTGTACGCGATGTGGTCGTGGATCCCGATCTTTCTGCTGGCTTCCTTTGAGATGTCCGGCGTCGCTCCTGCCTGGTCCAGCGCAGGCGCATTTGCCGTGATCGCCGTTGGCGGTGCAGGGAGCGCAGTGGCTGGCCGCCTCGCCGACCGTTTCGGGCGAAGTCGCATCACGATCCTTTCAATGGTCGTTTCTGGGGGCTGTGCAATGACTGCAGGATTCCTGTTCAGAGCCAATCCAATCGTGCTGTTCACCCTTTGCATGGTCTGGGGCTTCGCAGTCGTCGCCGATTCGGCACAGTTCTCCGCAGCTATCAGCGAACTGGCGGACCGTGAGTACGTCGGTACCGCGCTGACCCTGCAAACGAGCCTTGGTTTTTTGCTCACGATCGTCACGATTCGCCTGGTCCCCACGCTGGAAAGCTGGGTCGGTTGGCGCTGGGCCTTCAGCTTCCTGGCGCTTGGACCTGCAGTTGGGATTTGGGCGATGGCAAAACTGATGCGGTCCGCTGCAGCCCGGAAACTCGCCGGTGGAAAGGGCTGAACGATCAGGTAAAATAGCGTCATTATTTTAATAAAAGGTGGAGGAAATGACGTACACACTTAAAGAATCGGAAAGGACTGCATCCGCGATGATTTATTCACCGATGCGCCTTTGTTGGGGAAAACTGGTCCATCCGATGGGCATCCGCCCGCAGACCTGGCTGAAGATGACTCTTGTCCCGGAATATTTCATCGTTTTAGATGCAAACATGCTGATTTTTGGAGGCCAACAACCGGCTCGTCTGTCAACCACAGAAACGTATCTGCCGGTAGCACAGATCATCGCTTTTCATCTCGTTCCGCCCTTCGAATTTGAACCGGATTACGACCCGGACACCCCTAACCGGGAAATGAAGTCGCTGACCATCAATGCGGACATTTTCCGCTTTGACGGAAACTGCCGCGTCTCCACGATTGCCGAATTTGCATTCAGCATCCAGGGAGGGGGCAAGAGTTTCCGGTCCCTCTATGACGTTAAAATCAGCCATCCGACGGCCCCCTCGATCAAACCAATCCAGGTGCCCCACGCCCTGGTCCGGATGGACCACATTTCATACCTCCTGAACGAATGAAGACTCACAACCTGTGGTATAAGGACGCTGTTTTTTACCAGGTCTACGTCCGCGCTTTCTCCGACAGCGACGGCGATGGGCACGGAGATATCCCCGGATTGACCTCCAGGCTCGATTACATCGCCGATCTCGGAGTCGACTGCATCTGGATCATGCCGATGTACCCGTCTCCCCTGAAAGATGACGGCTATGATATCAGCGATTATTTCAGTATTCACCCGGATTACGGGACGCTCGAGGATTTCAAAACCTTTCTTAACGAAGCACATAAACGCGGCCTGCGGGTGATCACCGACCTTGTGCTCAACCACACTTCGGACCAGCATCCCTGGTTCCAGGAATCGCGCAAGAGCAAAGACAATCCTTACCGTGATTATTATGTCTGGTCGGATACAAATGAAAAATACAAGGGCGTGCGAATCATTTTCCTGGACGTCGAACCGTCAAACTGGACCCTCGACGAGCAAACCGGGCAGTATTTCTGGCACCGATTTTATTCCTCCCAGCCTGACCTAAATTATGACAATCCGGTCGTGCGCGCGGAAATGAAAAATGTGATTCGCTACTGGCTGGATCTCGGGGTGGATGGGTACCGCGCCGACGCGGTCCCGTACCTGATCGAACGCGAAGGAACGAGCTGCGAAAATCTTCCAGAAACACACGACTACCTCAAAGAAGTTCGCAAGCTGATTGACGAAGAATACCCGGACCGGATCATCCTGTGCGAATCCAATATGTGGCCGGAAGATGTGCGCCCGTACTTCGGTGACGGCGACGAGTTCCACATGGGTTTTCACTTCCCGATCATGCCGCGTATTTTCATGGCGCTAAAGAAAGGCGATTACCGCGACATGAAAATTATCCTTGACAGGACGCCGGACATCCCTGAAAGCTGCCAGTGGGTCACTTTCCTGCGAAACCACGATGAATTGACCCTCGAAATGGTCACTGAAGCGGACCGCAAGTGGATGTGGGAAAAATATGCGCCAGAACCGCGTATGCGTCTGAACCTCGGGATCCGGCGCCGGCTGGCCGCGCTTCTGGATAACGACGAGCGCAAGATACGCCTGATCAATACGCTGCTCTTTTCCCTGCCCGGTTCACCGATTGTCTACTACGGTGACGAAATCGGCATGGGCGACAACATCTGGCTGGATGACCGCAACGGCGTGCGCACGCCCATGCAGTGGACGGCCGGTAAGCACGCTGGTTTTATGCCGGAAAACGCATCCTCGGAACCATACGCTCCCGTCATCCGCTCGGAGGAATTTGGCTATACGAAAGTTAACGTCGCTGCCGCGCGCGCAAACGAGGATTCAATCTATCATTTCATGAAGGACCTCATCCGGACGCGCAAGAGCTATCCTGCACTCGCTGCCGGCAGGCTTTCATGGATCGAGGCCGGTTCCGAGGCGATCGCCGCCTACCGGCGATCCACTGGCACAGAAAGCATCGTCTGCCTCAACAACCTGCAGGACCAACCCCATCCCGTCGAAATGGAATGGCAGGGGCCCCTCCCGGAAGTGGCCTTCGGAAATGCCGACGACTTCGTCCTGGAAAACGGTCAATTGCAGCTGATCCTCCCGCCATATGGGTTTGTCTGGCTGGTTATCTAACATGGAAACGAGATTTTCATCTCAGCCTCACTTCGATTACAAACCCTGGCAAGCTCGAACCGATCAGCCACAGACTGCCACATCTGGCAACGCGCTCCTCCCACGCCGCCTGCCGCTCGGAGGTATAATTCCTCCTGAATAATTTTCTTCAGGAGGAATGATGCGGAAAAAAGTCATTCTGATTACCGGGGCGGCCGGCGAAGTCGGTCAATCACTCGTCCAGAGGCTGGCTGAAAACGGCCACCTGCCCCTGCTGACCTTGGACATTAACAGGCTCCCATCAGAGCTTGACGGCATGAGCACCCATCTTGTGGGGGATGTCCTCGACAAAAATTTGTTCGCCCGACTCGTCGCTGATTACGAAATCGACCGGATCTTCCACCTGGCGGCGCTCCTTTCTACCCGCGCCGAATACACGCCGGCAACGGCCCACCGGGTGAACGTAGAGGGGACCATGTCGCTGCTGGAGCTGGCCAGCGAACAGTCGCGCTGGCGCGGCGTTCCTGTGATGTTCATATTTCCAAGCTCAATCGCAGCGTACGGCATGCCTGACCTTGAGACCAAGGAACGTTATGCGCGCGTTCGTGAATGGGAGTGGAATTACCCAACCACCATGTACGGCTGCAACAAGCTCTATGGAGAAATGCTCGGGAGCTATTACTGCCAGTACTACCAGCAGCTCAGCGCCGAAACTCCTATGAAAATCGATTTCCGGAGCGTCCGCTATCCTGGATTGATCAGCGCTTTCACCGTTCCTAGCGGGGGTACGAGCGATTATGCCTCCGAGATGATCCATTCTGCCGCGCAGGGGAATGATTACATATGCTTCGTAAATGAAGGTCTCACGATCCCGTTTATGGCGATGCCGGATGCGGTAGATGCCGTGCTCCAGCTTGCGGAGGCCCCGGCAGCCTCCCTCTCCCAGCGCGTTTACAACATCGGCGGGTTCAGTATTTCCGCTGCGGGAATTCGCGACCTGGTCTTACAGTCCTTCCCGGGAACGAAAATCTCCTTCGAACCGGATTTGAAGCGGCAGAATATCGCCGAAAGCTGGCCGATCGATGTCGATGACAGCGCTGCTCGCCGGGATTGGGGCTGGGCGCCGAAATACGATGCCGAACGCGCCTTTAAAGAATACTTGATCCCCTATATTCGAGAACGTTACAGGAATTAGCAGGGATCCTTAGAGAGGAGCAACTATGTCTCTCGACATCATCATTGGTGCCCAATGGGGGGATGAAGGCAAAGGTCGCATCGTCGACCTGCTTTCAGCCGACGCTATGTATGTCGCCCGTTACAGCGGTGGTGACAATGCCGGCCACACGGTCACCGTCGGTGAAACCATATTCAAACTGCACCTGATTCCTTCAGGCATCGTCCATCCGCACACCATCGCGATCCTGGGCAACGGCGTGGTCATCAACCCTGCAACCTTGATCAACGAGATCGCCACGCTGCGCAAGGCCGGCGTCGTAATTAACCCGGAAAGACTGCGTATCTCGTATGCAGCGCACATCATTACGCCCGGACACCAGGCGCTGGATGCAGTCCAGGAAAAGGCCCGCGGCGACGACCCGATCGGGACGACCCTGCGCGGGATCGGCCCGGCATATAAGGACAAGGTTACACGCAGCGGAGTGCGCGCCGTTGAAATGCTCGAACCGGCGCAATTCGCCGAAAAAATTGCTGCTCAAATCCATCAGGTAAATCGCGAACTGGAACAGATGTACGACGCAGCGCCACTGGACCCGGTCGAAATTGCCGCCGGTTACGAGAAATACGCGCAGCAGCTCGCACCTTACATCACCGACCCCAGCGCATTGATCCACCAGGCGCTCCTCCACCATGAAAAAGTCCTCGCTGAAGGCGCACAGGGAACACTGCTGGACCTCGACCTCGGGACATATCCCTACGTCACTTCCTCCAACCCGACCTCCTCCGGCGCTTTGATCGGTCTGGGCGTTGGACTCGGGCATATCGGCCGGGTAATCGGCGTGACCAAGTCGTTCCAGACCCGCGTCGGCGAAGGGCCATTCCCGACTGAATCGGTCGGCGCGGTCGCTGACCACCTGCGTGGGACCGGGGCGAATCCGTGGGATGAGTTTGGAACCACGACCGGGCGCCCGAGGCGGGTCGGTTGGCTCGATATCCCGTTGCTGCGTTACGCCATCCGTGTAAACGGCATCACGGAGATCGCACTGACAAAGCTCGACGTCCTGACCGGCCTCCACCCGCTCAAGATATGCACCGCCTACTCGGACGGCAGCCGGACATATCGAGACCTGCCGTTGGGTCCCGCCAACCTGGCTCCTTTCACACCGTTATATGAAGAGCTGACCGGATGGGATGAAGATCTTGCAGCAGCCCGCAATTGGGACGATCTCCCGATCGCGGCGTGTGATTATATCCTCCAGATTGAGGACTTGATCGAGGTGCCTGTAAGAATCGTGTCTGTCGGACCGGAGCGTGAGCAGGTTATTCACGTTGATTGACCCGTTCGTCCAGGCAGGCATATTCCGGGTAAGGATTTACGGACCGCGTCGCGCGCTGCCACTGGTGCTCATTTACTTGTTGGCCGCCTGTTTACCACAGGGAAATTCTGCCACACCTATCCCCGACCCGACGGAGACAAGGCCGCCTACGATCGCACCGTCTGATACGCCGACCGTTGTCTGGTTCCCCCCGACCAGCACTCCCACACCGCCTGCTGACGCGCCCCCTTCGCCCACGCCGTTTCCACCGCCGCCGCTCGGAGAGGTCTTAATAACGGA
Organism: Anaerolineales bacterium; assembly: GCA_041564295.1. Taxonomy (GTDB): domain Bacteria; phylum Chloroflexota; class Anaerolineae; order Anaerolineales; family JABWBV01; genus DATDOR01. The sequence continues at coordinate 7,855 of JBFGQG010000137.1, forward strand.
TGATTTTACAAACCCCTCCGTCTGGACGCTTTTTCAGAGCACCCGTGCCAGCGCTGCATTGGGCGTCAATGAACTCACCATCGTCCTCAACGAACCGGGGACGTATCTTTCCGCTACGAGAACCGACCTCTACCTGACAGATTACTACCTTGAAACTACCGCGGCGACGAGCCTCTGCAGCGGCAAGGATGAATACGGGCTGGTCCTGAGAGCCGCGTCTCCTTCCGATTTCTACCGGTTTTCACTATCCTGTGACGGCCAGATGCGGTTGGACCGCATCCGCGGCGGGACGGCATCTTCCCCGCTGCCGTGGACGGTCAGTGCGGCGGTGCCGCGCAACGCCCCCGGCAATGTCCGCATCGGCATCTGGGCGGACGGGGATATGATGCATTTCTATCTCAATGATGCA
>JBFGQG010000138.1:0-8170 GCA_041564295.1 Anaerolineales bacterium
CCGGTAGGGGTCAGCAGCTGCGAACGCCCAGGCTTCGATGATGCCCTGCGCGACCTGTTCTCCGCTGAAATCTCCGTAAGCCAGGGCAGATCCTGGAACCCGGCACCTGGCACTCGATTTTCTCCGGTCGGTCAGGTTGCTGAGAATGCGCAGGTGTGCGCGACCGCCGGTGAGGGCCTCAATTTCCGGCGCGAGCAGCTCGCATGCCGTATTAACGGCGTTGGCGCCCATTGCGTCGCGCACGTCGTAAACGAGGTGCACCACGATGAAGGGACCAATCGGGCTTTCTTTAATAATGCGCGTCTCAAGGTCACGAGCCCCGCCGCCAAGGGATTGGATGGTCTTATGCAGACCGTCCAATTTTCCGAGCAGTTCAGTTTTCTGCGCCTCGACCATACTGCTGGCAGGCTCGAGCTGTTCTACTGGGAGGTCCAGCACCTGAATCTGGCCGATCATCTCCGGCGCCGTGCTTTCGGCCTGGAAACCGCCACCAGACCGGACGAGTTTCGCCATGAACGACGCCCCGGCCACAATCGACGGTTCTTCCACAACCATCGGGACGAGCACGTCGCGACCGTTGACCATGAAGTTCAGCGCGATTCCCATGGGCAGGGCAAACATGCCGACGACGTTTTCGATCATCCGGTCCGCCGTTTCGAGAGAGAGGGCATTTTCACCGGTCAGCGCGGCGAGACCGCTTTCGTCAAGCCAGGCCGACAGCAAAGCCCGGCGCTCGTCAATGGAACGCCGGTAGAAACCTGAGATCCTGGAATTATTTAAGTTTGTTCCTGATTGCACAAAGGCGATTGTAGCCGCGGAATGCTGGCAAAAGCTATCAGGTTTGCCGGGCATGACGCGCAGCACTGTCCCCAGCCTGATTTTCCTGATACATGGCAAGTCTTAAAGACTTGCCATGTCTTACAACGCAAAACCATCTCACCCGCACTAAAGCGACGATTCGCGTCTCATTGGAATATAATTCCACCATGACCGACCTCACCAGCCGCCAGAACCCCCGGATCAAACTCGCGCGGTCCCTCCACCAGCGCAAAGCCAGGCAGGAAACCGGCCTCTTCCTTGTTGAAGGCCTTCGTCACCTCGGAGAATTGGTTGATTCTTCCTATAAAGTAGAATTCGTCCTTTATTCTCCCGATACGCTGACGAGCACCTTTGGACATGAAGTAATCGACCGCTTCCGGACACTAGGCGTGCAGGTCTTCACTACCACCGAAGCTATCCTCGATGACCTCAGCGGGAAAAACAGCGCACTAGGCGCGCTGGCCGTTGTACACCAATCCGACCTGGACCCCAGCTCCATCTCCCCGGATGTCAGCCGCCCGACTGTTGCGCTCGTCGCCCCCCAGGATCCCGGCAATATAGGGTCCATCCTGCGCACAATGGACGCCGTCAGGGCTGGAGCACTGTTCTTACTTGAAGGCGGAGCCGACCCGTGGCAGCCCACGGCGGTGCGCGCCAGTATGGGCTCGATTTTCTGGCACCCGGTCGTGCAGTGCAGTTTCGATGCCTTTGCAGGCTGGGCTGCTGCAAACGTGGTCCACGTCTATGGGACATCAACGAAAGGCAGCGACGCTTTCACAGAAACCTCCGGCTATGCGCAGCCTAGCGCCCTGCTGCTGGGCAGCGAGCGTGAGGGACTCAGCTACGCCCAGGCCGAAATATGCGAGAAACTCGTCCGCATCCCGATGCAAGGGCGAGGGAGTTCATTAAACCTCGCCGTGGCCGCAGGAGTGCTGTTGTATGCCATGAGCCTGCAGAAGTAAGTGCAGGGTGCGGTCCGCTAAATAGTATTTACCCAGCACCCTGCACATTGCTCCCCTAACCTCGCACCGCGCACTTTATAGTACACTTATCGCGTCCACCCCAAACTACACCCCAGGAGTACCGAAATGGCGCTATCTGAAAAAACCCGTCCTATTACAGAAGAGGCCAGTTTTCTGAAGATCCATTCGTGGGACCACGTCCATATCTGGGTCGGGAATGCCAAACACGCCATGTATTACTGGTGGAAAGCGTTCGGTTTTAAACCCGTTGCCTATTCCGGCCTCGAAACCGGAAACAGGGACTTCGCTTCATACGTCCTCGAATCCGGCAAGATCCGCCTCGTCGTCTCAGCAGCCTATCGCCCCTCGCACGAAATCGCCGCCCACCAGATGCTCCATGGAGACGGCGTTAAAGTCATCGCCCTCGGTGTGGATGACGTCGAAGCCGCCTGGCAGTCCACCACGTCCCGGGGTGCTAAGTCCGCCTGGGCGCCGCGTGAAGAAGGCGACAGGCACGGCGTGCTGCGCACCTCCGCCATCTACACATACGGCGAAACCCTGCACGTCTTCGTCGACCGCGCCGATTACAACGGCCCCTTTGCACCGACTTATGAAGCCATTGACCTGCCGCACGAATCTGCCGGTCTTATCGCGATCGACCACATGGTCGGCAACGTGCAGCTCGGAAAGATGAACCACTGGGTCAACTTCTACCACCATACAATGGGATTCCGCCAGCTCCTGCACTTCGACGACAAAGACATCTCCACCGAATATTCCGCCCTGATGTCCAAGGTGATGGAGAACGGCAACGGACGCATCAAGTTCCCGATCAACGAACCAGCCGAAGGGAAACGCAAGTCCCAAATTGAGGAATACCTCGATTACTACCTGACTCCGGGCGTACAGCATCTCGCCCTCCAGACCGGCGACATCCTATCCACAATGAGCAAACTCCGAGAGCGCGGGATCGAATTCCTGCGCGTCCCCGATACCTACTACGATATGCTGCCCGAACGCGTCGGCAATATCAAGGAATCGCTGGACCTCATTCATAAGCTTGGTATCCTGGTCGATAAGGATGACGAAGGCTACCTGCTGCAGGTGTTTTCACGCCCGATCCAGGACCGGCCGACCATGTTCATCGAGATCATCCAGCGCCGCGGCAGCCGTGGGTTCGGGATTGGCAACTTCAAAGCCCTGTTCGAATCATTGGAGATGGAACAAGAGCGCCGCGGAAACCTCTGAATCACAGGAGAACGATATGACCTTCTATCATAAACTCGGCAGCATCCCGCATAAACGACATACCCAGTTCCGCAAAACGGACGGTACACTTTATCGCGAAGAGGTTATGGGGCTTGAAGGCTTTTCCGGCATCCAGTCCATCCTATACCACCACTTCCTGCCTCCGCGCGTCAAGTTGGTTGAAGACCTCGGACCAGCAAAACCGGAATATGTCGATTACGGGCCAATCCGGCATCGGGCTTTCGCCACGGTAAACGCACCGAAAGGCGGCGACCCCATTGAAGCGCGCCGGTACCTGCTCGGTAACCGGGATGTGATGTTGGCAATCAGCCGCCCGACAGAGAGCATGAACTACTTTTACAGAAACGCGCAGGCTTATGAGGTCTGGTTTGTGCACGAGGGCACTGGAGTCATGCGCTCACAGTTCGGCCGACTCAATTTCCGCCCAGGCGATTACATCGTGATTCCGTACGGCACCACCTGGAAATTCGAACTCAGCGAATCGGAAGCCCGCATGTTCGTGATCGAGTCTCCCACCCAGATCCAGCCGCCCAAACGCTACACGAACAAGGTTGGACAGCTTCTGGAGCACGCCCCATATTGCGAACGTGATATCCGCGTACCGGATGACCTTGAGACATTCACGGAGACCGGCGAATTTGAAACGCGCATCAAGGTCCGCGACCGCATGACGAAGCACATCCTCGACCACCACCCACTGGACGTCGTCGGGTGGGACGGGCACCTCTATCCCTGGATTTTCAACATCGGCGATTTCGAACCGATTACCGGCCGCTTGCACCAGCCGCCTCCCACCCACCAGACGTTTGAAGGCTGGAATTTCGTGGTCTGTTCCTTCGTTCCCCGTCTCTTCGATTACCACCCCGAAGGCATCCCTGCGCCGTACAACCACTCCAACGTCAATTCCGATGAAGTGATCTACTACTGCGAGGGCAATTTTATGTCCCGCCGTGGAATCGACCAGTACGATATCAGCATGCACCCGTTCGGGCTGCCCCACGGCCCACAGCCTGGCGCAACCGAGGCATCCATCGGTAAGGAGAGCACGGAAGAACTCGCCGTGATGGTCGACACGTTCTATCCGCTACACATCACAACTGATGCCCTCGAACTCGAAAAAGAAGATTACCAGGATACCTGGCTGGTCGGTGGCCCGGAAGGGAATCCTGGGTAGTTTGTTGGTTTTTTAGTTGATTGGTTCATTAAGTGCGACTGCCTCGCACCTCGCACTTTAAACTATACTTCTGTGATGCAAATTGACTTAGCTTCCCTCCCCTACCGCTCGGCTTACAAACTCCTGATCGGCACGGTGATTCCCCGCCCGATCGCCTGGGTTTCCAGCATTAACGAAGACGGGCAGCCTAACCTGGCGCCTTTTTCCTTTTTTAACGTCGTTTCTGCAGACCCGCCGGTGCTCGTTTTCTCTCCAGGCGTGCGCTCGACCGACAGCGAACCGAAAGACACTTATAAGAACGTGAAGACGACGGGCGAATTCGTCGTCAACCTGGTTACTGAAGAATTGGGACCAGCAATGAACCTATCTGCCCAGGAGCTGCCGCCGGAAATCAACGAATTCGAGGTCGCCGGCGTGACCCCTGAGCCCTCCGTACGAGTCCGTCCGCCGCGGGTCGCCGAGTCGCCGGTCAACTTCGAATGTACGGTTGAAGATATACTCACAATCGGCACGACTCCAGGCGGCGGTTTTCTCGTTATCGGACGGATCGTAATGATGCACCTGCGCGACGACCTCCTGGTGGGCGAAGACAAGATCAACCTGGACCGCTACCATCCTATCGGGAGGTTAGTCGGCAATCTCTATACACGGGTCAGGGATCAGTTTGAGCTGGTCCGCCCAACCTCACGCATCAAAAAAAACTAGTATTCGTTACAACAGTTCCAGGTACTTTATTAATCGCAATTTGGTACTCCCAACCCGCAAGCAATTAATTCTAAAAGGATCACACTCACAAGCATCGAGGGCGCAAGGAGAAGGGCGGAACCGATGATCAGGCTATAGGGGGTTGGTGTGAAGCGCCACCTGCAATCGGAAAACCCATTAAGGAATCCAGGCAAACGGTTCAGCAAAAACGCCAAAGTTACCGCAGAAATCGCGGAGAACACAGAACCAGGCTTACAACCGCCGCCGTTCTCGGTCGGATCATCCGGGAGATTTGCTGGTCAGAGGTCATTTTATCGTGGGTCATTCTTAGAGACCTTGCGAAGGTTTAAACCTTCGCAAGGTCCGGTTAATTTTTAAAAAAACCCAACTTTTCTCGCTTCTCCAGAAACGCTAGCCCCTCAACTCGATTTCCCGAAAATACTCCACCGTCTTCTCCAGACCCTGTCGGAGGCTGAAATTCGGTTCCCACCCCAGCACGCGTCCAGCCTTCTCCGCCGTCAGGAAAATCCTGTACGTCTCGCCAAGTTTTGGAGGGCCATGAACCGGTTCAAGCTGGTAACCGGTGACGTCTTTCAATATCGCGGCCAGTTCATTGACCGTCGTTCCAACACCGCTTGCCAGGTTATATATTCCGGTGACATCACTTTCCATCGCCATGATGTTTGCACGGGCACAGTCGCCAACATAGACAAAATCCCTCTCCTGGTCGCCGTCTCCATTGATCGTGACGGGCATCCCCTGCAGCATCTGTCCGGTGAAAATCGCCACAACGCCGGCCTCACCGTTTGGATCCTGCCGCGGTCCATAGACATTCGGGTATCGCAGCACGACGTAATCCAGCCCGTACAGTTCCTTGTAAAGGTAGAGATAATGCTCGACCGCATGTTTGCTGACCCCGTACTGGCAGATCGGATTGACCGGGTGTTCTTCGTCACAAGGCAGGTATTCCGGTTCGCCGTAGACCGCTCCCCCGGTTGAAATATAGACGAATTTCTTTACCGCATACTTGAGCGCCAGTTCAATCACGCGCAGCGAACCGAGAATATTGATTTCAGCATCCAGCATCGCTTCAGTCAGGGAGCGCCGGACGTCCACCTGTGCGGCATGGTGGCTCACGAAGTCCGGTTTTTCTGTTTCAAAGACCCCCTCCAGTTCAGGGCTGCGGATATCGACTTCATACAGGCGGGCAGCCGGGTTCAGGTTTATCCGCCTCCCGGTCGAGAGATTGTCCACGACAACGACTTCATCACCACGTTCGATGAAAAGGTCGACTACATGCGAGCCGATAAAGCCGGCACCCCCGGTCACCAACACCTTTTTCCTATTCACAACAGGTACTCCTTCGGGTCCGTATGTCGAAGACCCGATTAATTATTTTTTAGCGTAACTTGCCCAAACACGCTACGGACCGCATGAATTGTATCCCGATGGCCGGATGCGTCAATAGACGCCTGGTTTACCCCCCATCTTCCCTGTTCAGTAACCATGTATCGAAGAATTTTAAAATGCGCGCGTCGTATTCGGCAGACGCGACGCGGTGATTCGATCCATGGTCGCCCCCAGGGACGATCCATAGGAACTTCGGCTCACCCGCCGCGCCGAACTGAAGGTCTGCGCGGCCGCTTTCCTTTTCCCGTTCACCGGATTCGAGGAATAACGGACGCGGGCTGATCCTGCCGATCACGTCAACCGGTGAGATCTCCCACGGATTCACCCCTGTTCGAAGCCAGAACATGCCTGCAATTGAATAAAGGAGGACTCGCTCCGCAGGGCTCTGCCGGCTGCCGGCTTCGACGATGTCCTCGCCGAGGTTGAAATAGCCGCCTTCTGCCACTACAGCTTCGAATCCTTCTTCGACTGCCGCAGCCCGGATCGCCGTCACGCCTCCCATCGAATACCCGAAAACGCCGATACGCTGCACATCCGGTTTATCCTGAAGCACACGCAATCCGGTCAGCGCATCCTCCACCTCGTACCCGCCAACCGTTACCGGTTCACCGGCACAGCTTCGGCTCCCGATCTGCAGCACTCCATAACCGTTTTCAATGAGGAAAGCTACCGGCGGGTGGGCAGCCCCGAGGGCTCCTTCCAGGCCGCCAAGCGCGAGGATCACTGCGCCATTTTCCGGCGGATAATACCATCCTTCAAGTTGGACACCGTCCTTCGTTAGCAGGATGGTGACTTCCGGTGCGCGGACGTTCGCCAGCGGCGCAGGTTTTACACAGCCAGGGTGCACCAGACGGTCTACGTAAACGCCAGCCAGAACGACATTCGCAGCGAGGTATAAAAAACCGAGCGCCACGACGGTCAATCGCAGCACTCGTTTCCAACGAACATGGTTCACTTAGCTACCAGTTCTCCACTAGATAACGACATTAACCAGCTTGCCGGGCACCACGATCACCTTCCGCGGGTCTTTACCATCCAGGAACTTTTGGACGGCTTCGCTTGCCAAAGCCGCTTTTTCAGCATCTTCCTTGCTGAAACCCGCGGGCAGTTCAATCCGGTCCCGCAGTTTGCCGTTGACCTGCACCGGCAGCACGACCACGTCCTCTTTCGCGGCTTCTTCGTCCAGTTCAGGCCAGGGCTGCAAGTGCACTGAGTAGGGATTCCCCAGTACGTTCGTCCACAACTCCTCCGCAATATGCGGTGTCACAGGCGCCATCATGCGCAGGTAGATGTCGACGGCTTCGTCCCAGGCAGGCGTGCCTTCTGTCCCGTTCCTCAAATCGTACATCGTGTTCAGCAGTTCCATCAGGCCGGAAATGATGGTGTTGAACTGGAAAGTCTCGTACGACTGGGTCACGCTCTTCAGCGTCTGGTGGACCTTACGGCGCAGCGACCGCATGGCATCCTTTGATGCGCCGCCGAATGTGGATTCGTCGTCGGTAAACAGGTCCCAGACTCTGCGCAGCCAGCGCACAGGCCCCTGGATATTTTCCGTATTCCACGGGCCGCCTTCCGACCAGCGATAGCCGAACATCAGGTACGCGCGCACTGTGTCGGCGCCGTAGATGCGCACCTGCTCGTCAGGGTCGATCACGTTACCCTTGGATTTACTCATCCGGTTGCCGTCCGGCCCCAGGATGTGGCCCTGGTTTCGCAGGACCATCATCGGTTCATGCCCTTCGGTGATGCCCATATCCCGCAGAGCCTTGTGGAAGAAGCGGGTATAGATCAGGTGCATCGTGGCATGCTCGGCGCCGCCTGTGTAGGTGTC
>JBFGQG010000139.1:0-8141 GCA_041564295.1 Anaerolineales bacterium
CTTATGCTCCGAAATATGCTGCGATAACCGCTTCATTATCCACGATTTCTTGAGGAGAGCCCTCTGCCAGTTTCTCTCCATAGTTCAGCACAAAAACGCGCGTGCAGAGATCTGAGATGAACTGGATATTATGTTCGATCAAAAGGAACGCTTTGCCTTGTTCTTGATTCAACTTCCGGATGCGGTCTTTGATCTGCTCGATCAGTGTCGGGTTGACTCCAGAAGTGGCCTCATCCAATAAGATCAGGTCCGGGTCCGGCATCAGCGCCATTCCGATTTCAAGCAGCCTGCGCTGGCCGCCGGAAAGGGTGCCGGCCTTCTCGTCCGTCAGATGGGTGAGCATCAGGAAATCGATCAGTTCTCTCGCGCGCTGTTCGACTTCCGGATGGCTGGGTTGAAGCTTCTGGAAAAGCGTTTCACCTCCCCATTGTCGGCTCAGCTGCATATTCTCCAGGACGGTCAATTTACGGTAGACGCGGATAACCTGGAACGTCCTTGCAAGACCCATGTGAGCGACCTGGTACGGCTTCTTTTTCGTGATGTCCTCCCCTTTGAAGAAAATACTGCCTTCACTGATGGATTGGACCCGGCTGAGACAGTCAAAAAGCGTAGTTTTTCCGCTTCCATTCGGACCGATAAGACCGACCATTTCACCTGGGTAAACGGCGAAATCGACATTGTGCACTGCAGCAAGCCCACCGAAATATTTGCTGACACTACGGCCTTCCAATAAGGGGGAAGAATTATTCGAGTTCATGGCGCCTCCTCAGCAGGTTTCCTAAACCACCGGTTGACGATTCGCCCGATGGTGGTTCCGGATTTATCCCCCAGCGTTCCCATGATCCCTTCCGGTAGAAACAATACGATCAGGATCAGGAGAAGGCCCTGAACAATCAAGTGGTATTGCAGGAAATTTGCCCAGACCACGTCTCGCAGCCAGTAGATAGTTGCTGCGCCGATGACGGGGCCTGCGACGGTACCCAACCCTCCCAACATCGTCATCATGACGAGTTCGACCGTGCGGCTCTCGAAGAAAACCACGTCAGGGTCGATAAACGTATTCTGGTATGCCCACATTCCCCCGATGAGCCCCGTAAAGAAGGCCGCAATCCAGAATGCCGTGATTTTGTGAAGCGTGGTGTTGATGCCGCGCATTTCTGCGCCGACCTCGTCCTCACGAATGGCGATCAGGCTGGCGCCAAACTCTGTTTTGCGGATCCTGGCGATCATGAGAATAACGAATACCGCGAGGAGCAGCGTGAGGTAATAGAAGAGCGGGCGGTTGAGATAAGGCGGAAGGGTCAGTCCGCGCCCACCGCCGGTAATTGGCTTGATCACACGGATAAATTCCCGCATCGCGACGAACGTGCCCAGCATGGCTATCGAGAAATACGGACCTTTCAGCCTGAGCGTGGCAGAGCCGATCAGGACGGCGAAAATCGCTGCAATAACCGCACCGAAGAACAGGGACGGCCAGAAGGGCCAACCGAGTTGGCTCATCATGACCCCGGTGCCGTACGCACCCAGGCCAAAGAACACTGCATGTCCAAAATCGATATAGCCTGTAAATCCGCCGGTGAGGTTCCAGTTACTGGCAAGTGTGACAAGCATGAACATCTGTGTGAAAGAAAACAGGAGCGAGTTGCTGACTAATTTGGCGTCGGGTGCAATAAACTGCGGCAGCGGCAGGGCCAACAGCAGCAATACAATGAAGATGAACCCCCAGCGATTCAGGTTATATCGCAGCCACAATTCTGCGAGTCGTCTGGTCATCAGCTCACCTCCGTTGCCGGTTTAAGACCGCCGAACAACCCCTGCGGTCGTGTGACGAGCACCGCGACCAGGATCACGAAGGAAGACACGATCCCAAGGTTAGTGCCGACACCGGGAATATACGTACCAATGAAGACTTCTACCAGACCGAGTACGATCCCTCCAAACAGCGCGCCGGGGATGCTCCCAAGGCCAGACATCGCCGTAATCGCAAACGCCTTCAGCGTAAGTGGCGCTCCCATAAATGGGAAGATCGCCTGTGTCGGGCTGATCAAAACGCCTGCAATGCCGGTCAGGCCGATGCACAGGCCGAATGTCACGGCATATACCAGTTTGATCTCAATACCGACGATTCTCGCTGCTTCCTTGTTTTGTGCAGCCGCACGAATACTTTTCCCTAACCGCGTATTTTGTAGGAATATCCAGAGTGCAACCATGATTATTAAAGCGGTGATGAGGATGTAGGTTTTCGTTACAGGAAAGGTTACGTTGCCGACGGGCCAGAAGCCGCCCAGTGCGCTTTCTGTAACCCTCGGGCTGGCGGTGTAGATGAGTTTGACGATATTGGCAAAGATAATGCCCAGGCCGAAGGTTACGAGCAGGGAGATCAAGTGCGGTCTTTCAACGATCCGGTTGATCAGGATCCGTTGAAGGATGTATCCGAAGAGGAACATGATTGGGAAAACGACAACGATGGCCTGAAAGGGATCCCAGCCGTATTGTTTATTCAGTACCCAAGTGATGTAAGCGCCTAACATCACGAATTCGCCGTGTGCCAGATTGATCACACCCATCACCCCCCAGATCACTGAAAATCCCAATACCATTGCGCCGTAAAAGCCGCCGAGCATGACGCCATTGATCAGTGCCTGAATGAATTGGTCCATTTGACGTCCTTATGGTTTTAACTGAGACTCGATTTTTTTAAAATCTCCCGGAGCCGAAGACGTTCTTCAACCCCGGGAGATTTTTTTAGAAAAAGCCGGTTCAACCCACAGCCAGGATCGGGGAAGATTGGCCGGTAGGCTTGCGGAGACAGGCGTCTCCACACGAACTTTTCTATTTGCTGGTGCGCAGAATCCTGCACACCAGCATTGAAGTTAAGAATTGTTTATTCTATTTCTCGTCCCAGGCGGGCATCGGGTACATCAGGTCCGAAACGGCAGCTTCACCGGGAGCCACGACAAGGATCGTGCCGTCCTGGATCTGGATCGCGCCCATCGGCTTGCCGGCATTCTTGCCGGTATCATCGAAGTTGATCGGACCATAGAATGTGACGACGTCGAGATTGTAAAGTGCCTCGCGGACCGCATCCATGTCTGTTGAGCCGGCAGCTTCAATTGCGAGCTGCAGCGCAAGCGCCGTAGCAGTTGATTCCGCCGCCTGGTAGGTTGGCGGTTCGCCCCACATCTTTTCGTACCGTACGGCGTATTCAGCAGCCGTACCGAACCATTCGTCAGACCAGGACATGCTGGCTTCCCACTGCGTCGGGCCGAGAATGTAGTTTGCTGCATTGCCGACTTCACTCACAAATTCAGGATTGGACGGTCCAACAGTAATGACCATGCCCTTCGGTTGGAAGCCAAGTTCCTGCGAAGCCCTGACGAACAACAGGGCGTCGTTGAAGTGGCCGCCGCCGACGAATACATCCGGGTTCAGATCGCGGAATTTCGTCATAATCGCGGAGACATCTGCAACATCTTTCGGATATGTCTCAATGGCGAGGACTTCCATGCCGTATTCCTGAGCCCATTTCTGCGCGCCGAGTGCAACCGAGGTTGGGAAGGCCGTATCTTCATAGGCAATGACCACTGTCTTCGCACCTGCGTCTGCAAGTGCCTTCAGTGCCGAGGAAGTGTAATTTCCGGCCGGTGTTAATACGGCGAAAATGTTCTTGAAACCGCGCTCGAAAATGTCCTCAGAAGCGCCGTTGCCTTCTACCATGATAACGCCGTATTTCTCGGCGATTGCGCTGGTGGACATCGTAAGGCCGCTGGAGTATGGTCCGAGGAGGAAGTCGACTTCATCTTCCGTGATCAGGCGTTCGACCAGGTTGGCGGCTGTATCCGGATCGCCTTCATCATCGTAATAGACAATTTCGACGTTATAGCAGTCTGCGCCGATCTTGATGCCGCCGTATTCGTTGTTCACCCAATCTAGCCAGGTGTTGTAACCCTGGCGGGTGTCTTTACCTTCGCGGGCATATTTACCGGTTTCACTGACGGCGGCGCCGATACGGATCGTGCCGACACATCCCTCATCTTGCGTATCTCCTTCAGAATCAGTTTGACTATCTCCTGTTGAAGTATCCGCAGGCGTGTCGTCGCCGGGTGCTGCCGGCTCGGTTGGTTGGCAGGCACCGAGTACCAGGGCAAAAATCGCCAACAGCAATAAAAATTTAAATAGTTTGGTTTTCATCTCTCCTCCTTAAAAAGGAAAACGAACAGGAATCTCTATTTGATTTTATGAGATTGTGCGTTAACAGCGGCTAAAAATGAGTGGAGAAGTATAAATAGAGCGTAAAAACAGGCCAGAATCAGTCAATTCGTCAACAAATATCCCACACCGCGGATTGTTTTCAAAACTTTCGGATCAGCCGGATCTTTTTCCAGCTTCTGGCGCAGCCTGCCGATGTACACACGCAGGTATTCTGATTCATCTCTGTATTCCGGCCCCCAGACTTGCTGAAGCAACTCTTTGTGTGAAAGCACTTTGCCTGCATTTTCCATCAAGTAGAACAGCAGGTTGAATTCAGTCGGCGTCAATTCAATTTGCCGCTCACGAACATGGACAGTATGGCGCTCGAGATCGACGGTGATTCCCGCGCAGGTCAGATGCCCGACCTGCAGTTTTTGCGATGCGGCTTCTCGAGACCGGCGCAAAACGGCCCGCACGCGTGCCATGAGTTCACGCACTCCGAATGGTTTCGTCAGGTAATCATCCGCCCCCAGATTGAGCGCCTGCACGATTTCGTTTTCTTCTCCGAGCGCCGAAAGGACGATAACAGGGGTCGACGAGTGCTGACGGATCCGCCGGAGGGTCTCAAAACCGTCCATATGGGGCATCATGACATCAAGGATCACCAGGTCTAATTTATGGGTGTTGAAATGTGCAAGGGCTTCAAGTCCGTTCGAAGCCGTTATGACCTCAAACTCGCGCGCCTCCAGATTTCGTTGAACGAAATTTCTTAGCGGTTTTTCATCGTCTACGACCAGGACGAACGATTGGCTCATGGGCGGACTTTCTCATTGCGGATTTCGAGAGGCAGGGAAAATATGAAGCACGAGCCTTTTTCCCGCTCCTCATACCAGATCCTGCCCCCATGCGCCCTTACAAATCCCTGGCAGATCGCCAGACCTAGCCCTGCACCTGGGGTTGACCTGGACAGGCCGTTCTCCACTCTGTAAAAACTTTCAAAGATTCGCCTCTGCTCGCTATGTGGGATCCCAAGGCCTTCATCTTCAACACGAATGATGATCGAGTCTGTATCGCGCCCCACGCTCACCCGGATCGGCGTGTCGTCTTCACTGTATTTGACAGCATTTTCGATCAAGTTTCTGAATACGACCTCCATGCGCTGCGGGTCGATGTACATATCTGGGACTTCGGGTGAAATATCCACGACCAACCGGTCGCCCGGTGGCGTCCGCGCGCGATGGGCTGCGAGAGCGATCATTTCACTCAGGTTTGTAGAGACGCGCGAGATGCTCAGGTTGCCCGCCTCGATACGCGACATGTCGAGCAGATCTTTAACCAGTTCGGAGAGCCTGTCCGTTTCTTGCGAGATGATCGCCAGGAATTCCCGTTGGCTGACTGTGTCCCATTCGACATCATCGGAAAGCAAGGTTGTCGCAAAGCCCTTGATGGAGGCCAGCGGTGTCCGCAGTTCATGAGAGACGGTCGATACCAGGCTCGTGCGCATCCTGTCAATTTCCCGGCGGCGCGTGATGTCGTGAAATATACGCCCGCGTCCAATCATGGTACCGGTTTCATCGGTCACGGTGATATTACGCATTCTCAGGAAATAGCGCTTACCGGTCAGGTCTGTGATTTCGAGATCCACACGGGTATTCTCTTTCTGGTCCTGAGCATTGCGAATGGCGGCGCGGGTCTTTTCGGGTTCGCGCGTGAGGAGCAGAATGCGTTCAATCAATTCGTCGACATGTTTTCCGGCTGCCTGGAATTGTGTCAGCCCAGTCAGGTCTTCGGCCATGCGGTTGACGTAGATCACGTGACCTTCGAGGTCTTCCATGATCAGGCCATCGCGCATCGATTGGATCAGGGCTACGAGGCGAAGTGTCTGCTCCTGGAGCTGGACGTCGCTGCGGTTGAACAGAGTCGCATTTTCAAGTGCCATAGCAGCCTGCTGGGCAAAGCTGGTGAGCAGGCTGATTTCACGCGGTGAAAACTCGTGCGGTTCGTTGTGATAAACGAGGAGAGCTGTAGGTGGGCCGTGTTTCAAATTGAGCGGAACGGCGATCATCGCCTTGATCCCTTCGGATTTTGCCCTTGGCTGGTAAGCCGCGTACTCATCTTCCATTAACGTGTTGGCCACCTGGATGGCATGGCCAGTCTCGATCGCTTTGAGGGTGATCGATGCTGGTTCGCCGGGATGGATCACAATTTGTTCAGTATAGCGCTGGGAGAGGCCGTGACTCGCCTGGCTGAGAAACACGCCGCGTTTTTCGTCGAGAGCAATGATCGCCGACATGTTGAGACCCATGAGTCTTTCGACCTGTTCGAGAATCCGTTTCAGCACCACGCGCAGGTCGAGACTCGACAGGACAACCGCACCAGTCTCAAGCAAAGTCTCCAGCTCTTTGAACCGTGCCGCGATCATTTCGTCTGCGCGCAGGAGGCTGTTCACCAGGTGCCCGATCTGGTCCTTTCGAGATAAGAGCTGCGTGATGTTTCTGTCCGGTCTTCCAACATTAATGTGCAGGCCGCCCTTCTCCAGACGATTTTCCTGGGCGACATCCCGGCTGTGGATGGCAAGTCTCTCGAGAGGGCGGATGACGTTCGAATACAGCATCAGCCAGAAAAACAGTCCGACAGCGATAAACAGGAATACCGAGATAATAACGCCGCGGTTGAAAGCCTGCGGTGTTGAAAAAGCTATTTCAGTCGGTCGACCGAGCAGGACGCGCCAATCAGTGTCCGTAATCAATGTGGACGTGTAAAGGTGTTCATTTCCTGCGAAAGTCGGTGCGATCCAGTTTGTGAATGTATCATCTATTACTGCCGAGGAGAAAGAGGGGTTTTCGATGGCTGCATCGATCAACAACGCCTTGGAGTTGAAATCAGACCTTGCGATGATCATTCCCTCACCGTCGAGGATAATGACCTGGATGCCTTCATCCGGCCGGTGCTGTACCGATAATTTTGCGAGCTCGTTTAGAGCGTTGAGCCTGACGTCCACAGCCACCCAACCGATCGTTTTCCCTTCGATCAGGGAAAAGATTGGGTGTGCGATCGTTGCCACAGGCTGCCTTGAAATCGGAGAGATGTGCCCTCTTGTGATTACAGGCGTCGTGCCATCATATTCACAAAGCGGCTGGATATTGATGAGTGTGATTCCGCTGCGCTGGTTGCCGATCCCCGGCCGGTGATCGTAAATCGTGCGGCAATCATTGTCGAGCACGTATAGAACAGAAATGTTCGGTCGACCGATCGAAACTGTCTGGAACAATTCCGCGATTCCCCCAGGGTCGAAATTTACGACTGCGGAGTGATGGGCAAGCTGGTCGATCATCTCGGTCAACTCGCTCAGGTAACTGTTGAATTCTTTAGAGACGACATCCGCCAGGTCCTGGTCAGCGGTCCTGACTTCGCGTTCCAGCCTTTGCCTCGCTATATTATTGACGTAAAGCGCACCGATAATGAGCGGCCCTATAAAAAGGAGATAGAACACGAACAGCCTTACGCCGATGTCCCGCTGAAAGAAGAGGAGCGCCTCAGAAAACCGCTTCATTAGAATGAATTATACCTAACGATGTTTCTTCCCGTTCCTCTGTCGGATAGAATTCAGTATAAGGCTACCGGATTTATTCGAGGAGGAAACCATGAAAACGATCATCCTCCCAGGCTACTCCGCTCATAACAGGGACTGGGCAGAAGAGATCGCCCGCGAACTTTCAAATGCTGAAGTCCACGTCTGGGCGCACTGGGTGTCCGGAGAAAATTTCGATCCCGCAGCGGAACTGGCCGCAATCCAGGCCCGCATCGGCGAGAGGAAATTTAATCTGCTGGCAAAATCTGTCGGCTGCCGGATCGCAGCACGAATCGTCACAATGAGGCCTGAGAAGATCGGAAAGTTAATCCTCTGCGGCATTCCCACGACGAAATCCGAAGCCGTCGAGGATTTTTCC
>JBFGQG010000140.1:0-8129 GCA_041564295.1 Anaerolineales bacterium
CCAACATCTCGCTGGAAGAAATGGTTCTCCACCCCAGACCGCGTCTTTGCGATACTCCTGGTCCTCCCATCAATCATAGCGATTGCGATCTTTGTCTACGGTTTTATCGGCTGGTCGGTTCGTGTTTCGCTCAGCAGCTGGACCGGATTGATCCCAAACTACACATTCGTCGGGTTAGACCAGTACATCAGGCTTATCGGCGACCGCCGGTTCGCTATCGACGTGCGCAACACGGTGATCTTTACGTCTTTATTTCTGGTTATAAGCCTTTCAATCGGTCTGCTGCTGGCAGTCTTGTTGGATCAGAAATTGCGCGCCGAAAATCTGTTCCGCAGCATTTTTCTTTTCCCGATGGCTGTTTCTTTTATCGTTACAGGCGTTATCTGGCGCTGGCTGATGAACTCTGCAACCGGCTCTCGAATCAGCGGTCTGAACCTGCTGTTCGACAATTTGGGTCTGGACTTCCTGATCAGTAAATGGCATCTTACCGACCCGCCGTGGGGAATTGCGTTCATCGTTATTCCCGCGGTCTGGCAGATGTCCGGCTTTACAATGGCCTTGTATCTCGGCGGTCTGCGCAGCATTCCAGAAGACCTGCGCGAAGCCGCCCGCGTGGACGGCGCGAGCGAACTGCAGATCTACCGCTACATCATCCTTCCGCTGCTCAACCCTGTAACACTGAGCGCTGTGATCGTCCTCGGGCATATTTCCCTGAAAATCTTTGACCTGATTGTCGCCATCAGTCAGAACAACATAGCTCTTGACGTACCAGGCGTCTATATGTGGCGCACAACTTTTGACGGCAACAACTACGGCCAGGGCGCCGCAATCGGCATTTTCATGCTCGTCACCGTGGCGGTGCTGATTATTCCCTACATGGTTTACACCTTTCGATCGGAGAGTGACCTGTGAGCAGCCGACCAACGACCATAAGGCGGGTTCGTCGTACAGCGCTGTATTTGATGCTCATTGCAGCTGCGCTGTTTTTCTTGCTGCCGGTGTACCTGCTTCTGATTACCGGACTGAAAAGTTTTGCAGAAGTAGACCTGCAGCGCATGTGGGACCTGCCATCTACGATAAATTTCGAGAACTTCCAGGCTGCATACAAGGCCCTTTCACCGCACCTGGCGAACAGTTTGCGGCTTGTGATCCCGTCGTCGCTGATTTCGTCGATGATCGGCTCGGTCAACGGCTATGTTTTCTCCAAATGGAAGTTTAAAGGGTCTGACCTGATCTTTACTTTGATCCTTTTCGGCATGTTCATCCCTTACCAGAGCATCCTGATCCCACTCGTGCAGTTCATGGAAACGCTCGGTTTGCGTGGCTCGATTACCGGGCTGATCTTTGTTCACGTTATTTACGGCATCCCGATCACCACGTTGATTTTCCGCAACTATTATGCCGGTGTTCCAGGTGAGGTGCTGGAAGCTGGGCGGATCGACGGCGCAGGGCTTTTCGGCCTGTACCGTTATATCGTTTTCCCGCTCTCTCTGCCGGGTTTCGTCGTTGTGCTGATCTGGCAGTTCACACAGGCTTATAACGATTTCCTTTTCGCCGTTGTGCTGACGAACGTCTCTTCCTGGCCGGTGACCGTGGCCTTGAACAACATGGCCGGCAGCCAGATCATCCAATGGAACGTCCAGATGGCCGGTGCGCTTGTTGCCGCGCTTCCCACGCTCCTGCTGTATATTTTCCTGGGTAAATACTTCCTGCGCGGGCTGATGGCCGGTGCATTGAAAGGCTAACGTACCGGATGGAGAAAAATAAGACAAAGCCTGAGTCCCTTACCGACCTGTTTTCGATGTGCACCAGGCGCACATTGGTAACCGGCGCAGCGGCTGGTATCGGCCGTGCGATCGCGTTACGTTTCGCCGAGGCCGGCGCCAATCTCGATCTCGTCGATATCGACGAACGCTCACTTGTACAAACTGTACGCGACGCAGAGGTTTTCGGCACGGAAGTAACACCCCACGTCCTCGATATCGCTGATGCAGGACAGCGCGACCGCCTTTGGGCGGACATCCCCGTGGTCCCGGACATCCTGGTGAACAATGCAGGAATTTATCCGTTCAAACAATTTCTCAATGTGAAAGAGGACTTCTACACCAGGGTGATCGAGACAAACATGAATTCCGTGTATTGGATGTGCCAGCAGATGATCAGGCGCCGGGAAAAGGTAGGCGGCGTGATCATCAATATCGCCTCGATTGAAGCGCTGATCCCTTTCAAGGATGACCTGGCCCATTACAGCGTCAGTAAAGCAGGTGTGATCGCTCTCACCCGGGCGCTAGCCAAAGAACACGGGCGTGACGGATTCAGGATCAACGCGATCTTGCCCGGAGGTATCATCACCAGGGACACAAAAGCCGCCGCACGCGGGCTTTTGAAGTTCAAAATGGGCTTATTGAAAGCCGGCATGGAATTCAGGCAGCGGCTGCCGATCGGGCGTATGGGGCGTCCGGATGAAGTAGCCCGGATGGCGGTCGTACTGGCAAGTGAACTGTCCAGTTATGTTCACGGCGCCGTCATCCCGGTGGATGGAGGTTTTCTCGCAGCCTGACCATCCTTTCGTAATCCCTCCTTTCGTTGACCCTTCGTAAATGCGCTATAACGGAAAATGAAGACTTACTGGCAGCAACTCACCCTAGTAGACCGGATTCGAACCCTGCGCTACATCATGCCGCTGGTTTTGATCCCGATCGTTGTGATTTACCAGCTGCAGATCGCCGTTCGTCTGGAAGCTGCTTATGGACACACGGTCCATTATGCGGCAGAAATCTCCTTTTACAGCTTCGTCGGGCCGGTCGTCACCTGGATGACGCTCGTCTGGGTAGAGCGTCGGCTGAAGGAAAAAGAAGCGCTCGAACGAGAAGTGCGTCTTCGTAGAGAGCAGTTGGACGGCCTGACTTCTACATCGCCGGATGCCATCCTGAGCCTGGACAGCAAGAACCGCATTACTTCATGGAACCAGGGTGCAGCACGCCTGTTCGGATTCTCAGCAGAGGATATGCTCGGACAACCGGTCTGGAATCTGCTGCCCGATGCAGAAGATCTCGACCGTCTCGTGCCTGGTTGGTCGGACACACAATCCGTGGAGATGACGGCGATTGCTATAAACGAAATGCCGGTCCAGGTCGATCTGACCCAGGCGATCCTTGACAATGAAGGAGTAAGGCTGCTGATATTGCGGGACATCACTTTGCGGTCTGAACGCGCCGCAATCCTTGAAGAGGAACGCGCCAGGATCGCGCGCGATTTGCATGATGGACTTGCCCAGACCCTGTATTTTATTGCGCTCAAAGCCGATATGGCGCGCGAGCAGTTGTCGAACGGACTGAAAGCTGAGGCAGATAACTTCGCGGATATCAGCAGACAGGCGCGCGGTGCGATCCGTGAGGTACGCAGGGCGATTTTTTCGCTCAAGCCGATGGAATGGGAGAACGGTAATTTCCTCTCCGCTTTAAGCGGTTTTGTTGAAGACTTTGCTAAAGAAACGAATTTGAAGGCATCATTTCGATCAAACCTCCAGGAGGGCCAGGTGCCGCCCCGTCTCCAATTGCAGATCTTTCGCCTGGTCCAGGAATCGCTGAATAACGTCGCCAAACATGCCGGAGCCGGCCAAGTTCTGGTCGAAATTCAAGCAATAAAAGATAACAAAGAGCTAAAAGTGCTCGTTACGGACGATGGAAGTGGGTTTGATCCTTCAGAGATCAGTGGAGGTTTCGGCATTCAACAGATGAACAAACGCGTAGCTAGAGTGCAGGGTACGGTTCAAATTACGGGCAGGCCCGGCCACGGCACGCAGGTGGAAGCCCGGTTACCAATGCAAAATGCAGGAGTTATAAATGCGGAAAATACGAATCCTGTTAGCTGACGATCACGCCGTCCTCCGGCAGGGCATCGCGCAGGTGCTCGAGTCTCAGCCAGATATGGAAGTGGTCGCGCAGGCGAAAAATGGTGTGGAAGCCCTGGCTCTGGCAGAGAAGTTTCGTCCGGATATCGCACTGGTGGATATAAATATGCCGGAAATGGATGGCGTTGAGACGACTCGCCGGATCAAGACCAGGATCCCGACGACCCAGATTATCATCCTGACGATGTATAAAGTCGATAATTTCATTTTTGAAGCGATCAAGGCTGGTGCAAACGGCTATTTGCTCAAAGAGGTGGAGATGAACGATCTTATTGCGGCGGTTCGTTCCGTATCGGGAGGAGAGGCCGTCCTCGATTCTGCTCTGGCGGGCAGAGTCCTCGGCGAATTCCGGAGTAAAGGCGGTAAAAAAACAGTTTCACCCCATGAGAACCTGGCTCCGCGTGACATTCAAATACTCAGCCTGCTGGCCCAGGGTCTGGCAAATCAGGAAATAGCGGAAAAAATATCTGTTTCGGAAAAGACCGTCCGAAACCGGCTGTCGATGGTTTTCAAACAGCTTCACCTGAACAACCGTACAGAAGCCGCCCTCTACGCCATCCGTGAAGGCATTGCTGAAACAGAAATCAAGCACAAAGGGACAAATGTCCCCGAGATTGACGAAAAATCTTAGAAACTGCCCGAAAACTGGGGACACGTGCCTCTTATAAAAACCAGGTAAATTTCCTATCATAATGTCAGGAAAGTCTATCTGGTGCCCGGACGGTTTGCATTTCTTCTCTAATGGACTGTCGTTGGGTGAAATATCGGAGGCATAAAATGGCAAGAAAATATTTATTCCTGGTAATCTTCCTGGCAGGTATTCTCGTTGCGGGGTGCAGCGGTGCGCCTGCTCCGGTTGAATATACGATCGAGATGACGGAGTTTGCGTTTTCGCCTGATACGATTGAACTTAAGGTGGGGCAGGAAGTGACTCTGCACATTGTTAATGAAGGCGCACTGGCGCACGAATTTATGATCGGGCAGGAACCGATGCAAAACGCTGACGGCCAATTTGTGATGTACGAACATGATTTATTTGAAGGGGTGACGCCTGTCGTAACGAAAGAAGGTGATGACCACGGCGATGAAGCGGCGGATACGCACAGCGATGAGGCCGGAAGTACACACAATGAAGAATCGGACGATGCGCATGCCGATGCGGCCGACGACACGCATGCAGACGAAGGCGAGCATATGGAGGGGATGGATCACGGTTTCATGGTCACTCTGGCCGGAAACGACTCGCACAGCGTTACGACGATCTCGTTCACCGTCACTGAAGATATGACCGGTGAATGGGAAATGGGCTGCTTTCTCGACGGCGGAAGCCACTACACTTCGGGCATGACCGGCAAGGTCGTTGTGACGCCTTAGCCTGTTTTAAAGACATGGCAAGTCAATAACCTGCCATGTCTTTAAAAACCACAATTACTCAACCGGAAATTCGAACTGCCACCCTTCCAGGTCCCAATCCCGGCCTTCTGCGATCAACGCTCCTGTGTAGCCCTCTCCGGGATCGATGGCGATCATTTTCCAGCGTTCCGTTTCCATCGGATTTGAGCGGACTTCAAGCAGCTGTGCCGGTTCACCGGGCTTGAGAGAGACTCGGAACTGGTCGAGCGGGAAAGTAATTCCATCGCCGAGGGCTTTTACGTACGCTTCTTTGCGCGTCCAGCAGTTGTAAAACGCTTGTGAACGATCTGCTTTGGGCAGTGAGAGATAATCTTCGACTTCTGCCCGTGAAAAGAATCGGCGAGCGATCTGTTCCTCGTCGACCGTTATCCGGATGTGTTCAATATCCACACCAATTTCCCTGTTGTGACTGAAACCGATCAAGGCGAGCTCTCCGGCGTGAGAGACGTTGAAGCGCAGGTCCCCGTCCGCCAGGTAGGGTTTATCCTTTTTCGTGTAGCCGAATTTAATCTCCTCGTTGGACGCTCCTGTCAATGACCCGATCAACAGCCTCAGGGCACTCCTCGCAGCGATAAAATGTTTCCGTAAATGAGGAAAATGGAATCTGTCTGCCCGGGCGAGTTCGTCTGTGGAGAGCAGTTCCACCATGCGTTCGATTGTCCGGTCATCCTGCGCCAGTTCGACCCGCCACAATTGGACGAGATCAGCTCTCAATGATTGCGCACCCTGTTCCGGCGAAGAAAATGCAGTAAATTCCATAAGAAAATTCTAGCTGATTTTCCCGAACTTGAAGAAACCAGGTGCCACCCGTAAGGGTTCTAGCATGGAATACATATTTGGCTATATAAAGGAAAGTATTAGAATATAATTTGTTCATTGAACCTGAAATCTGATTATTCGGTTATGGCTTCCTGGCAAATAGACTGGTGAAATTATCAGGTTTTCCGGCCGGGAGGGATGAGGACTTATGCTGAAAACTGTTTGGTCCGCATGGAAAAAGTTCGGCCAGTGGATCGGAGACTTTCTTGCCCGCGTAGTACTCACATTTTTTTATTTTTCAGTATTCCTGCCGTTCGGTCTTGGAGTGAGACTGCTCGGGGATCCCTTGCAGATCAAAAAACGCCCTTTTGATCTGTGGCTGGCGCGTTCGACGCAGGACAGGACCCTGGAAGATACGCGGAGACAGTCCTGATGTATATCCTCGGCGTTTCCTGTTATTACCATGATTCGGCTGCCGCGCTTCTGGAAGACGGCATGCTGGTTGCTGCCGCCGATGAAGAACGCTTCTCCCGGATCAAGCACGACTATAGTTTTCCTGCTCAGGCGATCGCATTTTGCCTGGAGCAGGCAGGCATCACTGCACGAGAATTGGATTATGTGGTTTTCTACGAGAAGCCCATGCAGAAGTTCGTCCGCATCCTCCAGTCCACCCTGCAGACATTTCCACAGTCCTGGGGGGTTTTCCGGGAGTCGATGATCACCTGGTTCAACGAGAAACTCTGGATCAAGAGCCGGTTGCTGACTCATCTCGATATTCCAGACCATAAGTTGCTGTTCGTCGAACACCATCTCAGCCACGCTGCGAGCGCTTTTTTCTGTTCTCCGTATAAAAACGCAGCGATCGTGACGATCGACGGCGTCGGAGAATGGACGACGGCGACCGTCGGTAAAGCAACTGCGGATTGGGGAGACGGCGGCGAGAACGCGATCGACCTGTTCAGCGAAACACGCTTTCCTCATTCACTGGGCCTTCTTTATTCCGCATTCACAGCCTTCCTCGGCTTCCGCGTCAACAACGGTGAGTACAAGGTGATGGGCATGGCGCCGTACGGGAGCCCGACACGTGTTGAAGACGTGTACAAATTGATAGAAGTGGACCGGAACGGTGGATTCAGGTTAAACATGGACTATTTTTCGTTCCACCGTTCCACATCGAGGACATTTAGCAACAATTTCATCGATCTTTTCGGTCCACCGCGCATGCCAGAGTCTGAGTTCTTCTCCCTCACAACGCATCCCAGAAAGGATCACCCGGACTGGGATGACAACACCGCAGCCGTCAATCAGGGATACGCGGACATCGCAGCCAGCATCCAGCGCGTTACCGAAGATACCGTGCTCAAAATCGCGCAGTACGCTTATGAACAGACTGGTTTGCCAAACCTGTGTATGGCCGGTGGTGTGGCGTTGAACTCGGTGGCTAACGGCCGCATCCAGCGGGAGACGCCTTTCGAACAGATCTACATACAGCCCGCAGCAGGTGATAGCGGCGGTGCACTTGGTGCTGCCTTGTACGTACACCACGTCATCCTCGGCAATCCCCGAAAATTCGTTATGGAACATGCTTATTGGGGTAAAGCTTATTCACCGGATGAAATTCGAAATGCCATCGAAGCTGCCGGTTTCGATTTCGAGGTTGTGGACGACATGAAAACCCGCGCCCGAATGATGGTCGACGACATGCTGTCCAGCAAAGTGATCAGCCTATTCCAGGGGCGTTTCGAATGGGGGCCGCGCGCCCTGGGTAACCGTTCCATACTTGCAGACCCGCGCGCGGCGTCCATGAAAGAGGTCGTCAATGCACGCATCAAGTTCCGCGAACCGTTCCGGCCGTTCGCTCCGGTAATTCTTGAAGAAGAAGCGCCGAATTATTACGAAGATATTGATGATCCGGGTATTTATCCGCTTCGGTACATGCTCATGGTCTACAAGACCCGCAACGGACAGGGTGCGAAGGTCCAGGCGGTAACCCATGAGGGCGGTTCCGGACGGCTGCAAACGGTTCGGCAGGAGTGGAACCCGC
>JBFGQG010000141.1:0-8066 GCA_041564295.1 Anaerolineales bacterium
CCTTGACCGGTGAACCGTTCGCCGGGCTCGTTCGCCAGACCCAGATCAAGAACTTGAGCGACCAGCCCCAGGAACTCGAAATCCTGGACGGAATGCCCGCCCTGATACCCAATGGGGTTGACAACTGGGGACTGAAGCAGATTGCGCGCACGCTGGAAGCCTGGATGGAAGTTTCCAACCTGGAGCAAGCCATTCCTTTCTTTAAGCTCAGAGCGACTGCGGGAGATACAGCTGAAGTCGGTGAGATTCAGGCCGGACATTTTGCTTTTGCCTTTCTCGAATCCGCGCGCGCTGCACCAGACTTGATCCCTCCCCTGGTGGACCCACAGGTCGTCTTCCGGCAGAATACAGCACTCAGTGCACCGGATGGATTTTTGGAATCCGGTGCCAGCGGCCTGCAGTCTCAAAATCAAATCACCTCCGGCCGGACACCGTGCGCGTTCTTCGGCGCGGAGGACACCCTGGAAGCGGGAGGCGCGGTGACCCTCCACTCGGTTTACGGGCACATCAGCGGCATCGAAAACCTGCTTAGAGAGGCGCATCGCGTTGCCGGACCCACTTACCTGGCCGGAAAACGGACAGCGGCACGCCGGCTTGTTCAGGACCTTACACAAACTGTCCGCACACAAACCGCGTCACCGCTTTTCGATGCCTATGCCGCCCAGACCTTTCTCGACAATGTCCTGCGCGGCGGCTGGCCCACCCTGCTGGGAGATCACGTCTACCACCTGTACTCCCGCAAGCACGGAGATCCGGAGCGCGATTACAACGACTTCTTTCTGGCAGCGGAATTCTACTCCCAGGGGAACGGCAACTTTCGGGATGTTGCACAAAACCGCCGCAGCGACGTGCTCTTCGAACCGCGCGTCGGGGCCCACAATATCCGGACCTTCCTCAGTTTGATCCAGCTCGATGGTTACAACCCGCTCGTAGTGGACGGAACCACGTATTCACTCCCGCCAGAGGAAATTGGCCGATTCCGCTCGCTGGCAGCTTCCCATCAAAAGCTGCTTCCTCTCCTGGAAAGCCAATTTACTCCGGGAAAATTACTTAAAACCATCTGGGACTACCAGATCGAACTGGTAATCCCCGCAGAAGAATTCCTCGCGCAGGTGATGTCCCGGGCCAAACCCCAGATTGAAGCGGTCTATGGCGAGGGTTTCTGGATCGATCACTGGACATACCTGCTCGACCTGGTCGAGAACTACCTGGCCGTCTTCCCGGACAGGAAAAACACCCTTCTCTTCGATTCGGACAGCATTCCTTTTTATGTAAGCCCCGCGCAGGTGCGACCGCGCCGCGAGCGGTATGTGCTAACAGAAAGCGGCCCGCGGCAATACAATGCAGTGGACCATGCAGGCGAGGCGCATTGGGCGCACACGCCTGCAGGTGAACGATTAACAGTTACCTTATTCGGTAAATTGCTGATTCTGGCAGCGGTCAAATTCGGGACTCGCGACCCGGCCGGCATGGGAATTGAGATGGAAGCGGGCAAACCCGGCTGGTACGATGCGCTGAACGGTCTGCCGGGTCTGTTCGGCAGTTCGATGCCGGAAACCTATGAACTCATCCGGTTGATTCGATTCCTGCGGGAGGCGATCGCCGGTACAGGGCTTGAAATGGAGGTTGCCGTCCCGGTCGAGTTCGCCGAATACCTTGAAGCGCTTTACGACCTGACTGCGTCCGGACCGGATCCATTTTCCTGGTGGGATGCGGCTAACCGGCTGCGAGAAACCTACCGGGACAGGATCTATTCAGGCATCACAGGTCAGGAGACTCGCACATCCGCTTCAAAACTGGATCAGATCCTGGATCTTTTTGAAACACGACTTCATGAAGGGGTCCGCCGTGCAGAGCAGTGGAAGCAGAATGACCTGGTACCGACATATTTCCGGTTCATAGGAACCGAAATTGATGGTCTGCGCGACAACGAAGGCAAGCCGTTGCTGGATGAACAAGCGCGCCCATATATCCGGGTGAATCGCTTCCAACCAGTCCCCCTGCCTCCATTCCTGGAAGGGCCGGTACGTGCCTTGAAAATTGCGGCCGGCAAAGAACAGGCCGCTGATCTGCATGCAGCCGTTCTTGCCGGACCCCTGTATGACAAAAAGCTCAATATGTTCAAGGTCAACGCGGCGCTGCATGACGAATCTCACGAAATCGGCCGGGCAAGGGCATTCACGCCCGGTTGGCTGGAGAACGAGTCCATCTGGCTGCACATGGAATACAAATATTTGCTCGAGCTTCTGAAGACCGGTCTTTACGAAGCTTTTTGGGAAGCTGCACAAACCTGCTTGATCCCTTTCCAGGACCCTGCGCGCTACGGCCGCAGCATACTGGAGAACAGCTCCTTTATCGTCAGCAGCGCCCACCCCGATGTCAACTTGCATGGAGGTGGTTTTGTCGCCCGTTTGAGCGGATCAACCGCGGAATTCATGGAGATGTGGACGATATTAATGGCGGGGCGATACCCGTTTCGAGTGCATCATGGGGAACTCATATTGAATTTCCACCCGGTGCTGCCTGGTCGGATGTTCGACAAACAAGACACAGTCAGCTTTAATTTCCTTGGATTCATCCCGGTGCAGTACTATAACCCGAGCCGGATGGATACCTGGAGGTTAAAATCACGGAAAATCGAACTTCAGCTTTCTGATGGTCAGACATTGGATTTCAAGCGCCAGGTCATTCCTGCGCCCTACGCAAAACTCGTACGGGAAAGAAAAGTGGATTCTATCTCTGTGGAGCTCGGATAAACCACGTCAGGATGTAAACGAATGTCAACGGATCAGATGAAAACAGATTCCAGTGTGGACAACTGGCATTTCATTGACAGAGATGCCACTTTTCGCCTCCATAACCCTCATCTTACAAACCATCTCTTTTTCCCCCTGGTCAACGAAGCAGGGATGATGTCCATTGTTACGCCTACCTTGAATGGCGACATCAAAACAGGGCAGCATACATTCTTTTCAACACCGGTTTCTGTTGAAGACCTGCACAATTCGCGTTCTGCCCGAAATTTCTGGGTTTTTATTGAGGGTCACGGTCCCTGGTCCCTCACAGGCAACTCTGCCCAGCAGATCGCGCAGCGCTTCAAAGACGGGACAGAAAGTACCGAACTGGAAGCAGGCTTACTCTGGCACGCCATGCGCCGCGAGCATCATCACCTGAACCTGAAAGCAGAAATCGTTAATTTTGTCCCTTCCGGCGAAGACCAGGTCGAAATGATGCGAGTCACAATCACAAATACCGGCGATCAAACGCGAGAACTTGTACCAACTGCTGCAATCCCGGTCTTCGGCCGTTCTGCCGATAATCTGCGTGATCACCGACATGTCACCTCCCTGCTGCATCGCACCTTCTGCGACCGATATGGCGTGCTGGTGCGACCAACATTATCCTTTGATGAGCGCGGTCACATTCCGAACACACGCACATACGCCGTATTGGGCTGCGACGATCAGAAGAGACCACCGGAAGGTTTTTTCCCCGTTCTCGAAGATTTCATCGGAGAGGGCGGAAACCTGGATTGGCCCCAAATGATTGTGCTGAACCGGTCGCCGGAGGCGGAAGCTGGAGACATGATGGAAGGATATGAGGCCATCGGCGGGCTTCGTTTTTCTCGGGTTCGTCTGCAGCCCGGTGAGAGCTGCACCTGGGTGCTGGTATTGGCAATTTTCGATAAACTTCAAAATGCAGCGGAAATACAGGCCAGGTACCTCTCAACCGACCGGTTTAACGAATGGTTCAACCGGACCAGGGACCATTGGAAGAACAGGCTCACCGACCTGGAGGTACAGACGGGCGATTCTCATTTCAACAACTGGATGCGATGGGTCTCCGTCCAGCCCGTCTTGCGCCGGCTTTACGGCAACTCATTCATGCCGTATCATGACTACGGCCGCGGTGGACGCGGTTGGCGCGACCTCTGGCAAGACCATTTAGCGCTCCTCCTGACCAGGCCGGAGGAAGTGAAGGATATACTCCTGGGCAATTATGCTGGAGTCCGATTCGACGGGAGTAATGCCACGATTATCGGGAGTAATCCAGGTGAGTTCAAGGCCGACCGCAACGACATTCCCCGAGTTTGGATGGACCACGGAGCCTGGCCGCTTTTGACCACGTGTCTCTACATCAACCAGACCGGCGACCTGGATTTCTTGCTCCGTGAACAGACCTATTTCAAGGACCACCACGTCGCCCGCTCGAAGGAAGTGGATTCTGACTGGAAGCCTGAACAGGGCACCGCGCTAAAAACTGCGGATGGTCAGATCTATCGCGGCACGGTGTTCGAGCATCTCCTGGTACAGCATCTTACGATGTGCTACAACGTCGGTGAGCATAACCTGATGCGGTTGGAGAACGCCGATTGGAATGATGGGCTTGACATGGCCGGCGAGCATGGAGAAAGCGCTGCTATGACCGCGCTGTATGCAGGGAACTTGCTTTCATTGGCAAAGCTGGCGCGGCATCTCCACGCGCGCGGGCACGGCCGGATAAAACTTGCAGAAGAACTCATCCCCCTGCTCATCCCACAAACAGAAGAAGTGCCTGCGGCCAAGCAGGCCTACCTGGAGCGATACTTCGAGGGCTGCTACCGGACGCTCTCAGGAAAACAATCTACCCTGTCAACCAAAGAAGTTGCCGAACGCCTGGAAGCCATAGCCGGGGTCATCATCAACCGCCTGCACAACCAGGAATGGATCCGGAGTAAGACCGGGCACGAGTGGTTCAATGGCTATTACGATGACGACGGCCAACACGTAGAGGGCGATCATCCCTTGGGCTTGCGAATGACCCTCACAGGGCAGACTTTCCATTTATTAGGGCGGACAGCCACTCCGGATCAGGTCGAGCACATCCTTCGGGCTGTGCAGCGCTTTCTCCACGACCCTGCTGTCGGCGGCATTCGCCTTAATACGAATTTCCGTGAGGTGAAGCAAAATCTCGGGCGCGCATTCGGTTTTGCCTTCGGACATAAAGAGAACGGTGCGATGTTCAGCCATATGGCAGTGATGTACGCTTACGGCCTTTATCAATATGGGAAGGCGCGCGAGGCGTTCCGCGTATTAGATGAAATATTCCGCCACAGCCTCAAGTTCCCGGTCAGCCGGATGTATCCCGGTATCCCGGAATATTTCAACGCCCGCGGTCGTGGGATGTACCCCTATCTGACGGGTTCGGCCAGCTGGTATATGCTGACCCTGGTTACGCAGGCTTTCGGAGTGCGCGGTTTGCTTGGAGATTTGTTGCTGGCTCCGCAACTGGTCCGTGAGCAGTTCGACGACCAGGACCGCGCGACCATCCGCACACTCTTTGCCGGGAGGCATCTCCAGGTGAGCTTTTTCAATCCGCAAAAGCTCGATCCCGGCGAATACATGATTCACTCCGTCCAACTAGACCACCAAACCGTCCTCTTTTCACGCAAGGATGAGGGCGTGCTGCTTCCGAAGACGGCCCTGGAAAAACTCCAACCGGGGGTAGAACACAGCGTGGAAATCTTATTGGGCGCGAAACAAAATTTGACCCACTACGAGGAAATTGATGACCGATAATATCGACACGCTTATCTCGCAGCTGACGCTGGAAGAGAAAATAACTTTGCTTGCAGGAGCAGATACCTGGCGCACACATGCCATAGAGCGGTTAGGGATCCCGGCATTAAAAGTGAGCGATGGCCCTAACGGCGTGCGCGGCGAGCAGAAAGATACCAAATCGCAATCCAGCGCGAGCTTTCCAGTCGGCACTGCAATGGGCGCAACCTGGAACCCGGAACTGGTGCAGGCCGTTGGCGCCGCGCTGGGACAGGAGACAAAAGCTAAAGGCGCCCACATACTGCTGGGGCCGACCGTGAACACCCACCGGCACCCGCTCGCAGGCCGCAATTTCGAGTGCTTTTCCGAAGACCCTTATCTCTCAGCACAAATGGCCACTGCTTACATCAATGGATTGCAAAGTGAAAGTGTGGGAGCATGCGTGAAACACTTCGCCTGCAACGACCAGGAATTCGAGCGTTTCACAATCAGCACGGAAGTGGACGAAAGAACGCTGCGAGAAATATACCTTCCGCCGTTCAAAGCCGCCGTCCAGGACGCCGGGACGTGGTCAATCATGTCCGCTTATAACCAGATCAACGGGATCAGCGCCAGCGAACACAAGCATCTCTTGCTCGATATTCTCAAGGGCGAGTGGGGTTTTGATGGCCTCGTAATCTCCGACTGGTACGGGACTTACAGTGAGAATGTTCCCGGCGGAGGTCTTGACCTGGAAATGCCTGGCCCTGCCCGTTGGATGGGAGAAAACGCCCTGGCGAAAGTCCGATCCGGAGACCTGGACGAAGCGGTTATAGATGACAAGGTTCGGCGTCTTCTGAAGACTCTGGAAAAAGCCGGTTTATTCAGAGCTTCTGCTCATGTGGAGGAAAAGTCGATTGATAGGCCTGAACACCGGGCGCTTATCCGTAAAGCCGGGAGTGAGGCGATTGTGCTGCTTAAGAATGAAGCGGACTTGCTTCCGCTCGACCCGCGAAACATACGATCTATAGCAGTGATCGGGCAGCGAGCGGTCAAAGTCACGTTTCAAGGCGGTGGAAGCTCAGAAGTGAACCCTCACTACGTCATCAACCCCCTGGATGCCATCCGTGACCGTTACGGGCAAACACTGGAGGTTCTGTACGCCCCCGGACCGTCCGTGCACCGGCAATTTCCCCTCCTGGAGAAAGATCACCTCCGCGCAGAAGACGGAGCGCCGGAGAAACTTACCGTCCGCCAGTACGACAACCCATCCCTGGACGGTGCGCCTTTCAAAACCTTCCAGGCCGGCGGATCAGAGCTATCCTGGTTCGGCGAAAGCGCCCCGGATTTCGACCCGAGCGCATTCTCACTCCGGATGAGCGGTGGATGGGTCGTCCCCAGGTCCGGCAATTACACGTTGTCGCTCACGGCAGTGGGCCGTGCGCGCTGCTGGTTGGAAGGAGAGAAGCTGTTCGACTGGTGGGATACAGCTGATGGAAAGTGGACGAACCAAACGAAGGAAATCAACCTCGAAGGCGGCAGGGCTTACGATCTGCGGGTCGAGTTTGCCTCCATGCCGGGAGAACGCTGGCGCACAATCCGCGTGGGCTGCCTGCCTCCCCAGCCGGAAGATCCGATCGGGGACGCGGTCGCCATTGCCCGGAGCGCCGATGTCGCCGTCGTATTTGTAGGATTGACGCCTGAATGGGAAGGAGAAGGCTTTGACCGGATCAACATGGACCTGCCGGGACAGCAAGACGAACTCATTACCCGGGTCGCAAAAGCCAATCAGAACACAATCGTTGTGCTGAATTCCGGATCACCGCTCCAAATGCCCTGGATCGACGAAGTGCATTCTGTGCTCCAGATGTGGTACCTTGGCCAGGAATCCGGAAATGCCATCACAGATGTACTCTTTGGAGAGACCGCCCCAGGCGGCCGGCTGCCCACAACCTTTCCAAAACGGATTGAAGACAGCCCGGCCTACGACAATTTCCCGGGTGAGAACGGCAAGGTTTTTTACAGGGAGGGGTTGTACGTCGGCTACCGGCATTACGACCGGCATGATATCTCTCCGCTCTTTCCATTCGGACATGGACTGACCTATACGGAGTTCGAATACGCGAACTTCCGCGTTGAGGCATCCGGTGAAGGCATTCGGGCACAGGTGGATGTGAAAAACCTCGGAAATCGGACAGCGCAGGAGGTTGTGCAGCTCTATGTTGGGGCGGTGAATCCCCCGGTAGAACGCCCTCCGAAAGAGCTGAAGGCCTTTTCAAAAGTGGCGCTTGCTCCGGGAGAGTCCTCCACGGTCAAGTTCTCCCTTTCAAGAGATGCCCTGGCGTATTTTGATGCTGCTCGCGGCAAATGGACGGTAGAACCTGGGGAATTTGAAATTTCCGCCGGGCGGTCTGCTGGAGATATTCGCTGCAGCGAAATTCTGTCCTGGGAAACCCGATAACAGTTAGCGACAGAACAAATGGGGGGCTGATTCGTGAAGCGGCCTGTGTGAATTCCTGAGGCCGCTTCACGAATCAGGATAAGCTGTGC
>JBFGQG010000142.1:0-8058 GCA_041564295.1 Anaerolineales bacterium
AAACGAATTCGAGACTGTCGAGGAACTGCCAGTTGAGATTCGCAGGGTGTTTGAGCGGACTGGATATGGCTGCCTGGCAAGTTGCTGGAATTCAATACGCGTGCGACTGAAAGCACATTTTCGCTCCCGCACGTGGATAACGCCCGGAAAGCGAAAAGCCCACCTTACCAGGCGGGCTTCCTAATTGAGAAATATTTGTACTCAGCGGGAGCGACAGGATTCAAACCCACGGTGAAAACCCTCGTCATTCTTTGGTGGAAATCTGTCCCCGCACGCAATCCAGCGCATCCCCCGGTGTTCCAATCCTCAAGTTGGCTTTTATCGCTACACCTCGATCATCGACAAAATACACCCGGTTGTGTGTGGCAAGATAGTTTACCTTTGCATTCATGGCTGCCAACAAGATCGGCACATCTGTGGGTTAGAGAAAGGGGTCGGCAAAATCAATAAATTTACCTCGCTTGTGGGGCTCATAACCAGCGGGTCTCAGGTCTAGCTCCTGATTTCGCTAGCGTTTAAACAAAAAAGCACCTGTTCAGGTGCCTTTTTCAGTAGCGGGGGTTGGATTCGAACCAACGACCTTCGGGTTATGAGCCCGACGAGCTGCCACTGCTCCACCCCGCATCATATAAACGCTCTTTTTTCTGAGCGGCGTGTATTCTACCGCGCACCCCTGATGGCGTCAAGGACATAAGGGGGAATTTAATGGTTTACCAAGTTTTTCCTGAAAATAATCATAAACCAGAGGTACAACGCGGGCTTCTACTCGGGCTGTGCCTTTGTTTTACCCCTTGATTAAAAAAGCTGATGTCTGGGAAAATTAACGCTCGTCCGAATCAGGACCGAAAAACAGCGACCACCAGATTTCAAAATTGCTTTTTTCTGGCCCCCGGGGCTGAGGTGTCGGCGTGGGAGTAGGTTCTCCGCCGGGCGCCGGCAGGGGCTCGATCACGACATCCCCGGGCCGCGCCAACCCGCCTTCGCTGTACGCCCATTCTTCCACAGCCGAATCAGACCGGGCATATTCGATCTGCGCTTCGAGCGCAGTCTTCGTTGCGACCAGCTGCTCGCGCAGCTCCACCGCCTGTTCGTACTGCATTGACAGGCGTTCTTTTTCATTCCAACGATTATTGAAATCTGCCAGCATCATGAAGGCGATGATAACGGCTGCGGCAATAAAGACCTGGCGGAGAGAAAACCTCTGGCGACCCATAAGCGGATTGATTGTAGCACTTGTATTGCCTATGCGCAAGTAGGCCGCGCGCGTTTTTTTGTCCCCCATTTGGGGGAGAACCATGCGGTTTTCCAATATATTCCGGTAGACACCGTCTCAGGGCATCGGCCTGACGACGACTCCCACCGGCTCTCCTGGGCTCGCCGCACCCCAATATGCCGGTCCCGGGTAACCCACATGCACCTCGAAACTGACGAACACACCCACTTCCACCTGCCCGGCCACCAGGCTGACAAGACGGAATTCCTGCGTATCCACCTCACCCGGCGCCACCGACAGGTTATGGACGACCGGCTCAGGCGCCTCAAATACTGGGGCACCCATCTCCTGCTCGAAGACCAGCTTGTACTGCGGCAGTCCCAGGGCCAGACATCCATCATTTCTCAAGGTCACCGTAACACTCACAGCATCCCCAACATTGATTTCCGCATCAGAAACTTCCACTTCCGACACGGCTGTATGTGTCGTACAAGCCGATGTTGGAGTGATCGTTGCGTGAACCGGGACCGTTTCCACCTCCCCACTGCGACAGCCGGCGAGGAGGAAAAATAAGGCGGCAAACGTCAATTTACTGTTCATCCGCCGACCAGCCGCCAGACCTGCGCCACAATAAAGGTGACGAAAAAGCCCATCGCCACCGGCAGCAGCGTCGCAAATGCTGTCCACCTGGCGCTTTTGGTCTCGGCATATATCGTGTAGATTGTCGTGCTGCAGGGGTTGTGGATCAGGCTGAAGAGCATCAGGTTGACAGCCGTCAGCAGCGTCCAGCCGCCCTCCGTCAGGATCCTGTACACACCGGCGTCGCTCGTTTCAAACATCACACCAGCACCCGAACCGCTGCCGCCGGTGACGAGCACGGTGAGCATCAGGACGGTTGGAATGACAATTTCGTTCGCCGGGATGGCGAAAATGTACGCGACCAGGATCACGCCGTTCAAGCCCACCAGCACGCCTAAAGGCTGTAAGAAATGAATTGCATATTCCGCCAGGCTCAACCCGCTAACCTGGACGTTCGCGGTCAGCCAGATCACCGCGCCGGCCGGGGCAGCAAAGACGACCGCTCGCCAGAGGACGATCAGCGTCCGGTCGATGAGCGAAGTGTAAAGTGTCTGCAGGAGGCGCGGCGGGCGGTACGGCGGCAGCTCCAGGCTGAAGGTGGAAACTTCTCCGCGCAGCACGGTTCTTGAAAGCAGGAACGAGACAGCGAACATCAGGCCCACACCGAGCAGCGCTACGACAACGACGCTCAAGGACGAGATAACGCCGCCCCAGAGCGCGGGCGCCAGCGAGCCGATGAAGATCGAGGCGATCAGGATCTGCGTGGGCCAGCGACCGTTGCACAGCGAGAAATTGTTCGTGATGATGGCGATCAGACGCTCACGCGGGCTGTCGATGATACGCGTCGCCACCACGCCGGCAGCGTTGCAGCCCCAACCCATCGTCATCGTCAGCGATTGTTTGCCGTGCGCGCCGACTTTCCGGAAGAGGTTGTCCATGTTGAAGGCCACACGCGGCAGGTAGCCGAAGTCCTCCAGCAGCGTGAACAGGGGAAAGAAGATAGCCATCGGCGGAAGCATCACGCTGATCACCCAGGCCGTGGCAAGATAAACGCCGTCCAAAAGGAAACCGCTCAGCCACCAGGGCGTACCGAGCGCCGCCGCCTGTGCCGTTAGGAACGGGTGCACGGTATCGAGCAGCAGCGTCGCCAGCATTTGGGATGGAACATTGGCGCCGGAGATCGTGAGCCAGAAAACGACCGCCAGCAGCGCGATCATCAGCGGGAAGCCCCACCGGCGGCTGGTGACGATCCGGTCGATCATCCGGTCCAGGTCAAAGCGCTCTTTTTCGCCTGGCCGGGTAACCGCCCGGTCCGCAATCCTGGATGCGTCTGTGTAAATCGCTTCCATCAGGCGTTCATGGTAGTCCTGGCCGATCTCCCAGCGCAGTTCCTGCGCGGTTGCGAGGATGTCATCCGGCGAAAAGGGACGGTTTTCATATAAATTAGAGGATAATGCTGCGTTTGTCATAATAATTCCTGTTCATGAAAACGACGGTATATCAACTGCTTCATTAAACCGCAGGTTTTCCAGTTCACCGTTTCGAAGCGCTTCAATAATCCGGGCATCACCGTCCAGCAGCCGCAGCGCCACCCAGCGTGCGTTTGGCAGGTGGGGGTACAGCGCTTCAAGCTGGCCTACGATCTGCCCTACCGCGCGTTTTAACGCGGCGGGCTCACTCCGGATACGATGCGGCTTCCCGGTGACCGCACCCGTAGCAACTTCATGAACCGCCTGGAGCAGATCCGGCAATCCCTCACGGTAGCGTGCTGCGGTCGGGATTACGGGCACGCCCAGGTCACGCGCCAGCCGCCTGTCGTCGATTCGGATATGGTTCCGGCGGGCCTCGTCCAT
Organism: Anaerolineales bacterium; assembly: GCA_041564295.1. GTDB lineage: Bacteria > Chloroflexota > Anaerolineae > Anaerolineales > JABWBV01 > DATDOR01. The sequence goes on from JBFGQG010000142.1 coordinate 3,646, forward strand.
CAGGTTCAAGCATACGACGACCCGGTCGGTGATCTCCAGCACCTGCAGTGCCAGGTTCAGGTTGCGCTCAAGCTGGGTCGCATCGACCACCACGATGGTCACATCTGGCTGGCCAAAGAGGATGAAATTGCGGGCGACCTCTTCATCCAGGCTGGTAGAGAGAAGCGAGTAGGTCCCCGGCAAATCGACGAGCTTGTAGCGCATCTCACCGTATACGAACCCGCCTTCGGCGCGGGCAACGGTCTTTCCGGGCCAGTTGCCGGTGTGCTGGCGCAAGCCGGTCAGGGCGTTGAAGACCGTACTCTTGCCAGTGTTCGGATTGCCCGCCAGGGCGACGACATAGTCGAAATCGGCCATGTCGACGCCAAGCATCTTCAGGTTCGCGGCGTTGTGCGCTGGGCAGCCTTGGCATGCGCTCGCAGCAGGTATCTCGATACGATTATTTTCTGTCATGCTGAAGTTCCCTCTTGCATAATTTTGATGTGTTGGGCCTGGTCGGCGCGCAGTGCGATCAACGCGCCGCGCACGAGATAAGCCGTCGGGTCTCCAGAGGGGCTCTTAAACTCGGCCTTGATCTCCGTGCCAGGCAGTATGCCCAGGTCCATTAAGCGCCGACGCTCAGCGCCGCGGATGCCGGGCGTGATCTGGACGACGCGGCCCTTCTGGCCTGGCTCCAGCTGGTTCAGAGGCAGGCCGGCCTGGGGAACATGTGCGTCACGCCGGATGGGCTCCACGGTGATGTTTCCGGCAAGGAGCGGCGCGAGGACATGTTCGTTTCCTTCGGCCCAGAACCGGATGCGGTCTGCCGTGTGCTCGATTACACGCAGCACCATCCCCGTATGCAGTCCTTCTGCGACCAGCTGGCTGTAAATGACCGCCGGCTCGTCCTCGATATGGACGACCCGCACGGTGCTGGATTCCGAGACCCGCGAGAGCGGTAAACCGGTAGCACCGGCAAGCTCGCCCGAAGCGGTGGGTATCGGGTCACCGTGCGGGTCGTGTGACGGGTTGCCAAGGATCGCCGATAATTTATCGGCATCGGCCTCGGATAGGCGGTGCTCGTGACGCTCAGCCATTCTGTGCCATTCGGTCTCAGCAAAACCGGTCTTTTCGGCCAGGTACCGCTCCCAGAGGCGGTGCGCCCGCACGACGCGCAGTGCATACTCACGGCCGACGGACGTAAGGGTCAGCACCGCCTGTTCCGTGCGGATAAGATCGCGTTTTTCCAAGCGGGCAACGATATCAGCTGCTTCGTTCTGGCTAACGGTAAGCGCCCCGGCGATGGATTGTAGCGAAGGCATGCGGTCGTCCATTTCGCAGGTAAAGATGTGTTTCAACGCATCTTCCATAAGGACGCGTGCGGTCAGCCTGCGGTTACGACGCCAGCGGGGATAAATTCCGCGCTCTGGCCAGAAAAGAAGGGCGAGGAGCGCGAGGACGAGAAATGTTAGAGTGAGAAGGATTTGGGGAGAGTACATGATTGCTAACGAGACGGTGAGTCAGTTAATGATTCCAATTAATTTAGGCTTACCTAATTTTTATTTTAATCAGTTATTTAGACGTGTCAATAGGAATAGTCAGTGATGTCAAACGCCTTAAGAAACAAACAGCCGCCAGCGGTTGAAGTCACCTGGCTGCTGTTTGTGGGGAATCATGACTGATTTGCGACGGGTTATAGTCCAGAATGAACCCGATGGCGCGTGACCCTGCGGGACGCCCGCACGCTTCGATTATCCCTTACCAGAAAGTTCATTAAAAATCACCCGGACCTGGTGAACGCCGGTGGCTGTAAAATTGGCGGAGCGGGTTTTTCACCTTAATATCATTGGAAGCGTCTTGACGCCGCGCACTGCGGTGGTGTTCCGCCACGCAATTTCTTGGCGAGGTACGGCCAGTCGCATATTTGGGAAGCGCCGGACCAGTTTATCGATTGCGATCTGGCCTTCCAGCCGGGCCAGCGGCGCCCCGAGGCAATAGTGGATGCCAAAACCGAAGCTCAGGTGCCGGTTCGGATTTCGGGTGATGTCGAGCCGGTCGGGGTTTTCGAAAACGGTCTCATCGCGATTGGCGGACGATATGAGCAGCAGGACCACGCTGCCCTTTGTGATCGTGTGCCCGCCAAGGTCGAGATCGTCGAGCGCGATGCGGATGTTGCCGTGCTCGACGGGGTTGCCGTAGCGCAGCAGCTCTTCAACCGCGCAGTCGATCAATTCAGGTCGTTCGAGCAGCAGCTGCAGCTGGTCTGGAAACTCCATAAGCGCCAGGGCGCCGTTCCCGATAAGATTGACCGTGGTTTCATGGCCTGCGAGCAGCAGGAGAAAAATCATCGAGATCAGCTCGTCCTGCGAAAGCCGCTCGCCGTCCGCCTCGGCGTTGACGAGAGCAGTCAGCAGGTCGTCCTGCGGGTCTCGGCGCCGCAGGGCAATCATGCGCTCGAAAAAGCGGTACATCCTGATCCCGTTCGGCAGCTGGCGCAGCATAATCTTCGGATCACCCGTCGCCACTTCCAGGAAATTACCGGACCATTTGTGGAAGCGGGGGCGGTCTTTCTCCGGCACGCCCATCATGTCCGAAATGATCGTCAGCGGGAGCGGGAGGGCGAAATCTGCGATCAGATCCACGCGGCTTTTCTGCGTCATTTGGTCCAGCAGCTCGTCGGCAACCTCTGCCACCCGGGCGCGCATTCTTTCGATCACTTTCGGCGTGAAGGCCTGGTGCACGATGGTGCGGAGGCGGCGGTGGTCCGGGTCGTCAGTCGTCACCATGCTGTCCTGGATCGATTTAAAGACTTTCGGGACCCACCAGGCATCAAAGATGTCCATCCCGAAGCCGGGCGACTTCTTCAAATCGCTCGAGAGCAGCGGGTGTTTCAGGCCATCCAAAACGTCCTGGTAACGGGTCACAAGGATCACGTCACCCATATATGCCATTTTTGCAGGCACAACGGGGTTCGTCTGGCGAAGTTTCGCGTAAATTGGATAGGGATCCTCGCGCATGGCGGGATCGCCGTATTGAACAGGCTCCATCTGGTTTCTCCGATCAGTGCTGTGTTTGTGTTGGTTGCGGGTTCCAACCCATTCGATTTCTCTCTCCCCTGTCCATTTTCTTATTCTGTTGTCCGGCCCGAAGACCGGTTATTTGTGCATCATTTCACATGCTGATCTCAATTATAAGGCAATGGGATTAAGCCAACATAAGAAGACAGGACAAAACCGCTGCCTTGCGGCAGCGGTCAGGCTCATGATGATATTTTGAGATGTTACTGCGCCGTTGTGACGGCGTACCCGGCCTCCGCCCAGGCAGTGAAACCGCCCTGCCGGAAAGGGATGTCTGCGTTGAGGCCTTCGTGCCTGCCGAGATATTCGTTCCCCACACGGCTGGCGTGGCAGGCCGTGCAGTTGCGCGTCCAAGCGGGTGTGGCGTTGAAGATGCGCCCGGAGATCAGCCCGCCGCCGACAGACGAGGGCTGCAAACCTTGGCTGTCACCGCAGCTGGGTCTTCGCTGGGAGCGGCGACCAGGTTTGTATGTGCGGCGGCTTTATCGGAAGACCCTCCCCCGCCGTGACAGTGGATGCAGGAGATCTGGCCGTGTTCGGTTCCCAGGTACGCTTCCCCATCCAGCAACATTTTTTGCCATGCTTCCAACGGAGGCACCTTTCCCCCTCTGCCTTCACCTTCGCTTTCACTTTCTACGATGCCTGCAGGATCGGCGGTGTCCATCAGGCGCCGCTGGTCGAGGCGGCAGTCCAGACATTCGTTAAAAGGCCCAAACTCACTTTCAATACCTGCTGCTTCTTCGGTGGTCCCGGGTTCCGTGACAGACGCGTTCGACGTAGCGGTCGGCGGGAAGGGAAACAGGGCGCCCACGTAAACCCAGTTCGTGAAACTTATCACTAGCAGCATAATGAAAACTGGTGCTTATGCAATGTTTATACAGTGTTTTGCTTATTACATTTCTTAATTGATTGGTATAAGACGAGGTAATGCAGGCCGTTGCCCGGATTTCTAACAGACTTCCAACTTTAATAACGGATAATAGAGTCAGGAACGTTGCAATCCTAAACGAGCTTCCGAAGGAGGCTGGAATGATCAGGGGCGGAAAGAAAATTGCTGACGCAATCACACTCGGCCGGGCCGGCATCGGTGCTGGCCTGATCGCAATCGGTTGGTTCTTCGGCGCAGCAGCGCTGTCCAGGGTGGCGTGCTTGATGCTGGTGAATTGGATCGGCGACGTGCTGGACGGGGCCATGGCGCGCCGCAACCCTGAGGAAATCCACTCCTGGATCGGTGACCATGATCTCGAGGTCGACATCTTCGTTTCAGCCTGCCTCGCCGTTTATCTCTGGCTTGCCGGCCTGCTCCCCTTCTACCACCTCTCCGTTTATCTTATCTTCTGGCTGGTCCTATTCTTTG